>NZ_CADEAU010000077.1 GCF_902825405.1 Micromonospora maritima
CGGCCGGCCGCGGCGACCGCGTCGCGGTTCGGCGCGTCCGGGGAGACGCCGCGCACCGGGGAGCGCAACGAGACACCCACCCGCAGGCGCGGCGGCGGGACCAGCCGGTCCGGCCGGCGACCGGCCAGCACCGAGAATCCGACCACCGCGTCGGCGACCGTCCCGGTCAGCATGCCGTGCTCGGTGAGGCCGAACCAGTCGTCCGCGCCGAGCTGGCAGGGCACCACGCCCCGGCCGGGCTTGAGCCCGACCAGACCGCAGCAGGCCGCCGGGATGCGGATCGAGCCGAGGCCGTCGTTGCCGTGGGCCATCGGCACCAGCCCGGCGGCCACCGCGGCGGCCGCGCCGCCGGAGGAGCCGCCGGGGGTACGCGACAGGTCCCACGGGTTGCGGGTCACCCCGGTGTCGTCGTCGGTGAGGGCCCACAGGCCCAGCTCCGGCATCCGGGTCACGCCGAGGATCACCGCGCCCGCGCCGCGCAACCGGCGGACCACCTCGTGGTCGGCCTCGGCCACCGGGGTACGCATCGCGGCGGACCCGTTCCAGGTGGGCAGCCCGGCGACGGGCGTGTTCTCCTTGACCGCCACCGGCACCCCGGCCAGCGGCAGGTCGGCCAGTTCCTCCTGCTCGTCGACCTTCTCCGCCTCGGTGATCGCCTCGCCGCCGCGTACCGTGCGGAACGCGGCCAGCTCGGCGTCGACCCGGGCGGCGTGTTCGAGGTGGTCGGCGACCACCTGCGTGGCGGAGGCGTCGCCGCGGCGGACCGCGCGGGCGATCTGCTTCGCGGTCGCCCCGACCCAGGTCGTCGGCAAGATGTCCGGCACTGCCACCCTCCCCGTCCAGCGGTCAGCCCAGCGCCTGCTCCAGATCGGCGAGCAGGTCGTCGACCGTCTCGATGCCGACAGACAGTCGCACGAGATCGCCGGGAACTTCAAGCGGCGAGCCGGCAGCGCTCGCGTGTGTCATCCGGCCCGGGTGCTCGATCAGGGATTCCACGCCGCCGAGCGACTCGGCGAGCACGAACAGCCGGGTGGAGTTGCAGATCTGGACGGCGTGCTCCTCGCCGCCCGCCGCGCGGAACGAGATCATGCCGCCGAACCGGCGCATCTGCTTGGCCGCCACCTCGTGCCCCGGGTGCGACGGCAGGCCCGGATAGATCACCTGGCCGACCTTCGCGTGTCCGTCCAGGTAGGCCGCGATCCGCTCGGCGTTGTCGCAGTGCCGGTCCATCCGTACCCCGAGGGTCTTGATGCCGCGCAGGGTGAGCCACGCGTCGAACGGCCCGTTGACCGCGCCCATCGCGTTCTGGTGGTAGCGCAGCTCCTCGCCGAGCGTGCGGTCCGCGGCGACCAGCGCGCCGCCGACCACGTCGGAGTGTCCGCCGACGTACTTGGTGGTGGAGTGCACCACCACGTCCGCGCCGAACGCGATCGGCTGCTGCAGGTACGGCGAGGCGAACGTGTTGTCGACCACCAGCAGCGCGCCGGCGTCGTGCGCCACGGCGGCCAGCGCGGCGATGTCGGCGATGCCGAGCAGCGGGTTGGTCGGCGTCTCCACCCAGACGATCCGGGTGGAGCCCGGGCGGATCGCCGCGCGCACGGCGTCCGGGTCGGAGACCTTCGCCGGGGTGTACGCCAGGCCCCAGCGCTCGGCCACCTTGGCGAAGAGCCGGTAGGTGCCGCCGTAGGCGTCGTCCGGGATGACCACGTGGTCGCCCGGCTTGCACACGGTGCGCAGCAGGGTGTCCTCGGCGGCCAGGCCGCTGGCGAAGGCGAGCGCCACCGGGCCGCCCTCCAGCGCGGCCAGGCACTCCTGCAACGCGTCCCGGGTGGGGTTGCCGGAGCGGCTGTACTCGTAGCCCTCGCGCGGCGCCCCGACGGCGTCCTGGGCGTAGGTGCTGGTCTGGTAGATCGGCGGGATCACCGCACCGGTGCGGGCCTCGGGGTCCTGACCGGCGTGGATGGCGAGCGTCTCGAAGCCGTGACTCATGCCGCAGACGTTAGTCCGCCGGTCCGTAGCGGTGCGGGGAACCCGGGCGCGGGTCACAACCGCGGGTTGTCGGGGCGGTCGGCCATACTGGTCCGGTGAGTACGACCGAGGCGCTCCCCTCTCGCCTGCACGGCGTCGCCGACCGCATCCCGGCCTCGCTGGGTCTCCTGAGCGGCCCGCGGTCGGGGCGGGTCAGCTTGCCCGTGCGCCTCGCCTGGTCGGGCCCCGGCGACTACGACGTGGGCGACCCGGGTGAGCGACTGACCCTTTATTGCCTCCTGCTGGACTGCGGCCAGCGGGACGACATCATCAGATACGTAAACGCCGCGCTGCTTCGCCAGGACTGGCCGCGTATTCGACGGTTGACCGCGCGCCGAGTGATCCGGCTGTGGGAGCGGCAACTGCCCGACCTCGTCCCGACGTGATCGACGCACTGCACCGTCGCCTGCTGCAGATCGGTTTCACCGCCGGTGACGACCTGGGACTGATGCTCGCCGGCGGCTACGCCATGTGCGCCCACGATCTGGTCGACCGGCCTTCCCAGGACATCGACTTCGCGACGGCCGCCGCGATGCCACTCGATGCCGTGGCGGACCGTCTCGCCGCCGCCTACGTCGTGGCCGGGTTCTCCGCTCGGATCATCGAGTCGACGCCGCGCATGGCTCGCCTGCTGATCTCGGACGACGCCTCTTCTTGTGAGGTCGACCTGCTCAAAGAGGCACTCGCGCCGCCCGCCCGCATGGCGCTGGGCCCGGTGCTGGCCTTCGAGGACGCGGTCGGCCTGAAGGTCCGCGCGCTGCACGACCGTGCCGCGCATCGGGACTACATCGACGTCCGTGCAGCCGCTGAGCGGCTCACCTGGTCGGAGTTGGAGCATCTCGGCGCCCGCCACACCGCCGGCTTCTCACTCGAGGAGCTAGCCGACCGCTTGGGTGGCGTAGTGGAGCGGGACAGCCGGACATTCCATTCGTACGGGCTCACCGAGCAGCAGGTCGACGAGTTGCGCGGATGGGCGCTGCGATGGGAGGCAGACATCCGGATGCGCCTAGCCAACGGCGAGACCGGCCCGACCGGCATCCCCGACGGCGACTGGGACACCTACCTCGACGGCTCCTGACTCTTTCGTTCACGCATGGTGGATCACCATGAAGTCGACGGTGATCGCCGTCCGACATGTCGCCGCCGGGTTCCATGATCAACGCGGCAGGCGCGGGTGCGTCGGCCTAACTTGTGGGGATGGACGGGTGCGTGTTCTGCGGAATCGTGGCCGGTGAGGTGCCGGCCTTCGTGGTGACCGACGAGCCGGACGGGGTGGCGTTCCTCGACACCCGACCGGTGTTCAAGGGGCACGTGCTGGTGGTGCCCCGCACGCACCTGGTCACCCTGTCCGACCTGCCGGACGACGCGCTGCCCGGCTACTTCCGGCTGGTGCGGCGGATCGCGGTGGCCGTCGAGTCCGGTCTGGGGTCGGGTGGCACGTTCGTGGCGATGAACAACCGGGTGTCCCAGTCCGTCCCGCACCTGCACACCCACGTCGCGCCCCGGACCAAGGGTGACGGGCTGCGCGGCTTCTTCTGGCCCCGCACCCGCTACGCCGACGACGCCGAGGCGGCCGGCTTCGCCGCCCGGATCTCCGCGGCGCTGGCCTGAGCACCGAATGGGCGGGTAAGGAACCGGGAGCCGACGCTGTTGCACACGTTGGGAAAGCCAAGAGAGGAGTCCCACCGTGTTCCTCCGCCGCATGAAGGCCGAGATGATCTCTCCTGACCAGGCCCTGTCGGGTCGCCCGATCGCCATGCCGATCGCCGACCGGCACGAGGTGCTGCCCGCTTCGCTGAAGGGCCCCTTCCCCGAGGGCGCCCAGGTCGCCGTCTTCGGCATGGGCTGTTTCTGGGGTGCCGAGCGGCTGTTCTGGACCCTCCCCGGCGTGATCACCACGTCCGCCGGCTACGCGGGTGGCTACACCACCAACCCGACGTACGAGGAGGTCTGCTCCGGCATGACCGGGCACGCCGAGGTGGTCCAGGTGGTCTACGACCCGTCGAAGATCGCCTACGAGGACCTGCTCAAGGTCTTCTGGGAGAACCACGACCCGACCCAGGGCATGCGCCAGGGCAACGACGTGGGCACCCAGTACCGGTCCGCCATCTACACCACGACGGACGAGCAGCGCGCCACCGCCGAGGCGTCGCGGGACGCGTTCGCGCCGATCGTGGCCCGGGCCGGCAAGGGTGAGATCACCACGGAGATCGCCCCGCTCGGCGACTACTACTTCGCCGAGGACTACCACCAGCAGTACCTGGCCCCGACGAAGAACCCGAACGGCTACTGCAACCACGGCCCGAACGGGCTGAGCTGCCCGGTCGGCGTGGCCCGCACGGCCTGACCCCCGCATGGCGCTGGCGCGGATCCGCGGATCCGCGCCAGCGCCAGCTTGGTGCGACCGGCGCGCTTAACGACCGTGACAAGCTCACCTCGTGAAGATCAGTCAGGCGAGCGCCGACGACGTTGCAGATCTGGCCCGGCTGCTGTGGCTGGACACGCTCCACGAGGAACCAGCACGTCTGTCCGTCGAGGCGTTCACGGCGGACCTTGCGCAGTGGTGGGCAGCCCACCAGAACTCGCATCTGGCCTTCGTCGCTCGACTCCACCGACCGGAGATCGTCGGCATGGCCTGGCTCGCGCTCGTCCCTCGCGTCCCGCGACCTGGAGCGACAAGTCGGCTGTCCGCAGACATCCAGAGCGTCTTCGTCATGCCGGATCAGCGAGGCCAGGGGATCGGCTCGGCGCTCGTGGAGGCGGCGTCGGGGCATGCGGCACACCTCGGATCTCTCCGCGTGACGGTTCAATCCGGGCACAAGGCGGTCCCGGTGTACGAACGGCTGGGCTTCGAGTCGTCCCGACAGCTTCTACAGCGATCGGCGGGCTAGGCGATCGCGGTAGAACACCGTTCACCAGGGTCGCGCGATCTTGTAGTTCGGGCCCGCTGATTGTCCCTTTTGCGCACCTTCGGGGGCACCAAACTGCAAGATCGTCGGCGAACCGTGGGCGGTGACGCGCGCGGCGGCGGGTGCGGCGTTCCTCACAGCATTGCCGGAGCTGATTTCCGACATCGGGTGGAGCGAGGCAGGAACCAGAGGCGTGACAGGCAACCACCGTGCGTGGCGGGGCATCGTAGCAAGCTGTCACACGTTCGTCATCGTCTCAACAGGCGAACTGCAACAACCTCTGGCAGCATTGGCTCGCATGTGCGGACTTGCGGGAGAGTTCCGCCGTGACGGTTCACGCGCCGATGTCTCGGCCGTGGAGCGGATGGCGGCCACGATGAGTGACCGAGGGCCCGACGACAGCGGCGTCTGGTCGCAGGGCCCGACCGCGCTGGGACACCGGCGCCTCAAGATCATCGACTTGTCCGCCGCCAGCGGCCAACCGATCGTCGATGCCGCCGCCGGACTCACCGGCGTCTTCAACGGCTGCATCTACAACTACCGCGAGCTGCGCGCGGAGCTGCAGGCCAAGGGCCACCGCTTCTTCTCCGCCGGCGACAGCGAGGTCGTGGTCAAGGCGTACGCCGAGTGGGGGCTCGACTTCGTCGACCACCTGGTCGGCATGTTCGCCGTGGCGATCAGCGAGCGCGACACCGGCCGCCTGGTGCTGGCCCGGGACCGCCTCGGCATCAAGCCGCTCTACCTGGCCGAGAGCCCCGGCGTGGTGCGCTTCGCCTCGACCCTGCCGGCGCTGCTCGCCGGTGGCGGCGTGGACACCACGATCGACCGGGTGGCGCTCGCCCACTACCTGAGCTTCCACAGCATCGTGCCGCCGCCCCGGACCATCCTGCGCGGCGTCACCAAGCTGCCCCCGGCCACGGTCCGGGTCTACGAGGCGGACGGCACCACCCGGGAGCGGGTCTACTGGGACCCGACCTTCGGCCGCGCGGCCGAGCGGGCCGGCTGGTCCGAGCGGGACTGGCAGGACGCGCTGCTCGACTCGCTGACCACCGCCGTCCGCCGCCGGATGGTGGCCGACGTGCCGGTGGGTGTGCTGCTCTCCGGCGGCCTCGACTCCAGCCTGGTGGTCGCGCTGCTCGCCGGCGAGGGGCAGGCCCGCTCCGGCCTGGCCACGTTCTCCATCGGCTTCGACGCGGTCGGCGGACGCGAGGGCGACGAGTTCGTCTACTCCGACCTGGTGGCGAAGACGTTCGGCACCGACCACCACCAGATCCGGGTACCCACCGGCGACCTGCTGCCGCCGCTGGAGGCCGCCGTCGCGTCCATGAGCGAGCCGATGGTGAGCCACGACTGCGTCGCGTTCTGGCTGCTCAGCCAGGAGGTCGCGAAGCACGTCAAGGTGGTCCAGTCGGGCCAGGGCGCGGACGAGATCCTGGGCGGCTACCACTGGTACCCGCCGCTTTCCGGGGTGGACCGCGCGCAGGCGCTCGAGACGTACGCGAAGGCTTTCTTCGACCGCGACGCGGCCGGACTGGCCCGGGTGCTCAACCCGGACTGGTTGGCCGACGGCGACCCGGCGCGCGAGTTCGTGGCCGCGCACCTGGGCCGGCCGGGCGCGGAGACCGCGGTGGACGCCGGCCTGCGGATCGACACCCAGGTCATGCTGACCGACGACCCGGTGAAGCGGGTCGACAACATGACCATGGCGCACGGCCTGGAGGCCCGGGTGCCGTTCCTCGACCACGAGTTCGTGGAACTGGCCGCGAGCTGCCCGCCCGAACTGAAGCTGGCCCAGGGCGGCAAGGGCGTGCTCAAGGAGATCGGCCGCCGGGTCCTGCCGCACGAGGTCATCGACCGGCCCAAGGGCTACTTCCCGGTGCCCGGCCTCACCCACCTGGAGGGCAAGCTCCTCGACCGCGTACGCGACGCGCTCACCGCGCCCGAGGCGCGCCGGCGTGACCTGTTCCGCGGCGACTACGTCGACGCGCTGCTCGCCGACCCGAACGCCGAACTGACCCCGTTGAACGGAAACAAGCTGTGGCAACTGGGACTCCTGGAAATGTGGCTCCAGAGCCACGGAATCGACTGACCATGACCGACACTCTCGCCACCGGCACGGCGCGTACCGACCGGGAACGGGTGCTGGGGCGCCGCCGGGAACGCACCGGCCCCGGCGGTGACCCGGTCGCACCGGGTACGCCGGAGCCGCGGCAGCCGGAGACCGGGTCCACCGACGCCTCGGGCGTGGTGCTGGACTGCGGCTGGGGCCGGCTGGTGTTCGGGCAGACGTTCGACGACCAGGTGCACGTGGCCGACGTGCTGCGCTCCGAGGCGGTCGGCGCCCGGGACATCTGCATCTACCTGCGCGACCCGCACGTGCTGGTCTCCCGGCTGCCGGACGAGCTGTTCATCGACCCGTCGCTGACGTACCGACTGCCGCTGGGCGAGAAGCGGCCCGCCGCCACCGAGGGCGGCGAGGTGCCCGGACTGACCGTCCGGCCGCTGCGCGACGCCGCCGACGCGGAGGCGGTGAACCGGATCTACGCGCGCAACGGCATGGTCACCGCCCCGGTCGAGGTGCTGGTGGACAACGCCGGCACGAACCGGTTCCTGCACCTGGTGGCCGAGGACGCCACCGGTGAGGTGGTGGGCACCATCACCGGCGTGGATCACGTCGCGGTCTTCGACGACCCGGAGAACGGCGCGAGCCTCTGGTGCCTGACCGTCGACTTCAACACCGCGCCGCCCGGCACCGGCCAGGCGCTGCTCACCGCGCTCGCCGACCAGCTCGACGCGCGCGGCCGGGCGTACGTGGACCTGTCCGTGCTGGCCGAGAACTCGGGCGCGATCCGGCTCTACGAGCGGCTCGGCTTCCACCGCACCGGCACGCTCTGCGTCAAGCGGAAGAACCCGATCAACGAGCGCCTGTTCCTGCCGGCCATGCCGGAGGGGTACGACGAGCTGAACCCGTACGCGAAGATCGTCGCGGACGAGGCGATGCGGCGCGGCATCCGGGTGGAGGTCACCGACCCGCACTGGGGTGAGCTGAAGCTGAGCAGCGGCGGCCGGACCGTGCACACCCGCGAGTCGCTGTCGGAGCTGACCTCGGCGGTGGCGATGAGCCGCTGCGACGACAAGCGGGTGACCCGGCGCATCCTCACCGAGGCGGGGCTGTCCGTGCCGCGCGGCCGCACCGCCACCGGCGAGCCCGACGACGTCGCGTTCCTCAACGACGTGGGCCCGGTGGTGGTCAAGCCGGCGCGGGGCGAGCAGGGCAACGGCATCACCGTCGGCGTGCGGACGCCGGAGGCGTTGACCGCCGCCGTCGAGCTGGCCCGGCGCTTCTGCCCGGACGTGCTGATCGAGGAACTGCGCGCGGGCGAGGACCTGCGCGTGGTGGTGATCGACCACGAGGTGGTGGCCGCCGCGGTCCGCCGCCCGGCGCAGATCACCGGCGACGGGGTGCACGACGTCACCGAGCTGATCGAGCGGCAGAGCCGGCGCCGGGCCGCCGCCACCGGCGGCGAGTCCCGGATCCCGATCGACGACATGACCCGTGAGGTGGTGGCCGAGGCCGGCTACCAGATGCACGACGTCCTGCCGGAGGGCGAGGTGCTGGCCGTGCGGCGGACGGCCAACCTGCACACCGGCGGAACCATCCACGACGTGACCGCCGAGCTGCACCCGGCGATCGCCGAGGCGTGCGTGACGGCCAGCCGGGCGCTGGACATCCCGGTCACCGGGCTGGACCTCCTGGTTCCCGCCCCGGACGCGCCGGAGCACGTGTTCATCGAGGCCAACGAGCGGCCCGGGCTGGCCAACCACGAGCCGCAGCCGACCGCCGAACGCTTCGTCGACCTGCTCTTCCCGGGCACGCGGGCACCGCAGCGACTCTGGTCGCCGGCCGGTGCGGCAGGCTCAGGGGCATGACCGCACGCAAACCCCAACCGCTCAAGCTCGACCTCGAATACCTGCGCCAGGTGCTGGTGGAACTGCTGGAGATCCCCAGCCCGTCCGGGCGTACCGACCACATCCAGCAGTACGTGGGCGAGCGGCTCTCCGCGCTCGGGATCAGCTCCACGCTGACCCGGCGCGGGGCGCTGAGCGCCTGCCTGCCCGGCCCCCGGTCGACGGGCGCCGACCGCGCGGTCGTGGTGCACACCGACACCATCGGCGGCATGGTCAAGCGGCTCAAGGAGAACGGCCGGCTGGAGATCAATCCGATCGGCACGCACAGCGCCCGGTTCGCCGAGGGCGCGCACGTGCGGATCTTCACCGACGACCTGGACCGGGTGGTCACCGGCCAGGTGCTGCCGCTCAAGGCCAGCGGGCACCGCTACAACGAGGCGGTCGACCTCCAGGGCGTCGGCTGGGAGCTGGTCGAGGTCCGGGTCGACGAGCCGGTGCACGACGAGGCCGGCCTCCGCGCGCTCGGCATCGACGCCGGGGACTTCGTCGCGCTGCTGCCCAACCCGACCATCACCCCGAGCGGATACGTCAAGTCCCGGCACCTGGACGACAAGGCCGGGGTGGCCGCGGTGCTGACCGCGTTCAAGGCGATGGTCGACGCCGGGGTCACCCCGGCGGTCACCGCGCACCTGCTGGTCACCGTCACCGAGGAGATCGGCCACGGCGCCAGCCACGGGCTGGACCCGGACGTGGCGGAGATCGTCTCGGTGGACGCGGCGGTGGTCGCGCCGGGCCAGCAGTCGCGGGAGACCGCGGCCACGCTGGCGATGGGCGACGGGGTCGGCCCGTTCGACTACCACCTCACCCGCAACCTGGCCTCGATCGCCAAGGAGCACGGCGTCGACCTGGTCCGGGACGTCTTCGACTACTACCGCTCGGACGCCGCCTCGGCGGTCGAGGCCGGGGCACACGCCCGGGTGGCGCTGCTCGGCTTCGGCGTGGACGCCACCCACGGGCACGAGCGCACCCACCTCGACGGCCTGCACCAGCTCGCCCAACTGCTCTGCCTCTACCTGCAGAGCCCGCTGGTCTTCCCCGAGTGGGACGCCGAGCCGGAGGGCGACCTGGCCGACTTCCCGTCGCTTGCGGTGCAGCCGGCGCACGAGGAGGGCCCGCGCGAGGGCCCGATCGGCCTGGAGTGAGCGTCACCTGGCCGGCCCCTCTGCCCGGGGGCCGGCCGGTCCCGGGCGCGCCGGGCGCGGCTCGCGTTCGGTGACGGGGCACCGACGGCGGAGCCGGGTCGCCGCCTTTCGAGCTGATAACAGAAACGACTCACACGCCGTCGCCGGCCGGTGGCCGAGGGCCGGTGGCCGGTGGTCGGTGGTCGAGGGCCGGTGGCCGGTGGTCGGTGGTCGAGGGCCGGTGGCCGGTGGTCGAGGGCCGGTGGCCGGTGGTCGAGGGCCGGCCCCGAGTCGGGTCCGGCCGCACGTCGTGTGGGAGCGCGAGTCGTTCGTGCTATCAGCTCGAAAGGCGGCGCGAACCCGCGTCCCGACCGGAGCGCGCTCGACGGCTCCCGTCCGCCTGTGATCGAAATCCGTTGCCGTGACGCCCGGGAAGTGGATAGCGTGGCGGTACACGGGAAAGGAGGTGGTCCAGACTTGTATAGCAATCGGACTCGTGAGGTGGCTGTCCGCTAGCCGCTGTCCTCGACAGTGAAAACCGTCCGCCGCGAGGCGGGCACTGCATGATCGTCGAGACCGTGTGGCAGCGGTGCGGCGAAACCACGACAGCCACCCGACCCCCGGGGTGCCGGCCCAGTCCAGCCGGCCCGCGCGCGAGCGCGGAAGCCCCGGGGGTCGCTTTTTGTCTTTCGGAGGATGCCGTGTCCATGCGTGAGCTGGTGGTGCTCGGTACGGCCAGTCAGGCGCCGACCCGGCAGCGCAACCACAACGGCTACCTGCTGCGCTGGGACGACGAGGTGATCCTCTTCGACCCGGGCGAGGGCAGCCAACGCCAGATGCTGCACACCGGGGTGACCGCCACCGACCTGACCCGGATCTGCGTCACCCACTTCCACGGCGACCACTGCCTGGGCCTGCCCGGCATGATCCAGCGGCTCTCGCTGGACCGCGTGCCGCGTCCGGTGGCGGTGCACTTCCCGGCCGGCGGCGCCGACTACTTCGCCCGGCTGCGGCACGCGTCCAGCTTCTACGAGACCGCCGAGCTGGCCGTCGAGCCGATCGACGCCGACGGGCAGCGGATCACGCTGGGCATCGGCACGCTGGAGGCCCGCCGGCTGCGGCACCCGATCGAGACGTACGGCTACCGCCTGGTCGAGCCGGACGGCTGCCGGATGCTGCCGGAGCGGCTCGCCGCGTACGGCATCGCCGGTCCGGACGTGGGGCGGCTGCTGCGCGACGGCCACCTGGACCGCGACGGGCGCCGCGTCACCCGGGACGAGGTGAGCGTGACCCGGCCGGGGCAGCGGTTCGCGTTCGTGATGGACACCGGGCTCTGCGACGGCGTGTACGCGCTGGCCGAGCACGCCGACCTGCTGGTGATCGAGTCGACGTTCCTGGAGTCGGAGGCCGCCCTCGCCGCCGAGGTCGGCCACCTCACCGCCGGCCAGGCCGCCCGGGTGGCGACCGAGTCCGGGGTACGCACGCTCGTGCTCACCCACTTCTCCCAGCGGTACGCCGACCCGCGCCGCTTCCACGACGAGGCCCGGGAGCACTTCACCGGTGATCTGGTGATCGCCGAGGATCTCCAGACGGTACAGGTGCCGCCCCGGCGGGTACCGTCGCCCGGGTGACACTCTCCCTACGGTCCGCGACCGAGGCCGACCTGATGGCGGTCGGCGCCCTGCACCAGCGCTCCCGGGTGGCGGCGTACTCGTCGATCCTGCCGCCCGAGGCCCTTGCCGATCCGACGCCGGAGGCGATGGGACGCTACTGGGTGGAACGGCTGACCTGGGAGGGCGCGGACCACCGGATGACCGTGGCCGAGCGGGACGGGCGACTGGTCGGCTTCAGCTACCTGGGACCGGACGACGAGGGCGACCCGGCGACCGGGCTGCTCAACGCGATCCACCTGGAGCCGGACGAGCAGGGCCGGGGCACCGGGCGGGCGCTCATGGTGGACGCGCTGGACGCGATGCGGGCCCGTTCGTGGACCCGCGCGGTGCTGTGGGTGCTGCGCGACAACGCCCACGCGCGCCGGTTCTACGAGCGCGGCGGCTGGCGGGCCACCGGCGCGAGCCGCGACGACCGGATCGGCCCGGCGCTGGTGCCCCAGGTGCGCTACGCGCGTGAGGTGTAAGGAAGGGCCCCTTCTTAACGGATTCGGTAGAGGAAGGGCCCCTTTTTAACCCCGCGCCCGTTCGCTGTCAGCGGAGTCGGGCATGGGCGCGGACGGGCGCGCGTTGCTGGCGACATGGAGGAGACCGAGGACAGCGAGCGGGCGGAGGACGCCGCGCTCGACGCGTACTCCCGGGTGGTGACCGGTGTGGCGGCGCGGGTGCTGCCCGCGGTGGCGGCCCTGTCGGTGCGGACCGCGCGTGGCGCGGGCGCCGGCTCGGCCGTCGTGATCGGGCCGGACGGGCTGCTGCTGACCAGCGCGCACGTCGTGCAGGGCGCGAACGGTGGCGTGGCCGCCTTCGGCGACGGCACCGAGACCCGGTTCCGGGTGGTCGGCGCCGACCCGCTGTCGGACCTGGCCGTGCTGCGCGCCGACGAGTCGGGTGTGCCGCCGGTCGAGCTGGGCGACGCCGACCGGCTGCGGATCGGCCAACTGGTGGTCGCGGTCGGCAACCCGATGGGGCTCGCCGGCTCGGTCACCGCCGGGGTGGTCTCCGGGCTGGGCCGGTCGCTGCCCGCGCGGGACGGGCGGCTGGTCCGGCTGATCGAGGACGTCATCCAGACCGACGCCGCACTCAACCCCGGCAACTCGGGCGGGGCGCTCGCCGACTCCGCCGGTCGCGTCGTCGGGGTCAACACCGCGGTCGCCGGGTACGGGCTGGGGCTGGCGGTGCCGGTCAACCCCACCACCCGGCAGATCGTCGCCGACCTGACCGACGCGGGGCGGGTCCGCCGGGCCTGGCTGGGGGTGGCCGGCGCGCCGGTGCCGCTGCCGCCTGAGGTGACCGCGCGTACCGGCCAGCGGCGCGGGCTGCGGGTGGTGGAGGTGGTGCCCGGCAGCCCGGCCGGGGTCGCCGGGATCTACCTCGGTGACGTGATCGTGTCGGCGGGCGGGCGGCCGGTGCAGGACGGGCAGAGCCTGCAACGGCTGATGCTCGGTCCGGCCATCGGCGTCCGGCTGCCGGTCACCCTGCTGCGCAAGGGCGCGTACGTGGACGTGGTGGCGGTCCCGACGGAGCTGGGCAGCCGGTGAGGCGGGTTAAGAAGGGCCCCTTCCTCTACGCCAGGCGTTAAGAAGGGGCCCTTCCTTACAAGCTCAGCGGGCGCCGAGGTGGGCGAGCAGGTCCTGCCGGGTGAGCACGCCCTTCGGCTTGCCGTCGACCAGCACCAGCGCCGCGTCGGCCTTCTCCAGCAGCCCGACCGCCTCGCTGACCGGCTGCCCGCCGCCGATCATCGGCAGCGGCTCGCCCATGTGCCGCTCGATCGTGTCGTGCAGGTGGGCCTGGCCGGTGAAGAGCGCGTCGAGCAGGTCCCGCTCGGCGATCGAACCGGCCACCTCGCCGGTCACCACCGGCGGCTCGGCCTTGAGCACCGGGAGCTGGGAGACGCCGTACTCGCGCATGTAGTCGATGGCGTCGCGGACCGTCTCGGTCGGGTGCACGTGCACCAGCTCGGGCAGGCCGCCCGGCTTGCCGCCGAGCGCGTCGGCCACGGTCGGCTCGGTGCCCGAGTCGTCCAGGAAGCCGTACCGGGCCATCCAGCCGTCGTTGAAGATCTTGGAGAGGTAGCCCCGGCCGCCGTCCGGCAGCAGCACCACGACCACGTCGTCCGGGCCAGCCTTGCGGGCCACCTCCAGCGCCCCCACCACGGCCATCCCGCAGGAGCCGCCGACCAGCAGCCCCTCCTCGCGGGCCAGCCGGCGGGTCATCTCGAACGACTCCTTGTCCGACACCTCGACGATCTCGTCCGCGATCGAGCGGTCGTACGTCTCCGGCCAGAAGTCCTCACCGACACCCTCGACCAGGTAGGGCCGGCCGGTGCCGCCGGAGTAGACCGAGCCCTCCGGGTCCGCGCCGATCACCTTGACCCGGCCCTCGGACGCCTCCTTGAGGTAGCGGCCGATGCCCGAGATGGTGCCGCCGGTGCCGACGCCCGCGACGAAGTGGGTGATCTTTCCTTCGGTCTGCCGCCACAGCTCCGGACCGGTGGTCTCGTAGTGCGAGCGCGGGTTGGCCGGGTTGCTGTACTGGTTGGGCTTCCACGCGCCGGGGATCTCCCGGGCCAGCCGGTCGGAGACGTTGTAGTAGGAGCGCGGGTCCTCCGGCGCGACGGCGGTCGGGCAGACCACCACCTCGGCACCGTACGCGCGCAGCACGTCCTGCTTGTCCTGGCTGACCTTGTCCGGGCAGACGAACACGCACCGGTAGCCCCGGAGCTGGGCCACCAGGGCCAGCCCGACGCCGGTGTTGCCGCTGGTCGGCTCCACGATCGTGCCGCCCGGCCCGAGGATGCCCGCCTTCTCGGCGTCCTCGACCATGCGCAGCGCGATCCGGTCCTTGACCGATCCGCCCGGGTTGACGTACTCCACCTTCGCCAGCACGGTCGCCTGGATGCCCTCGGTGACGTTGCGCAGGCGTACCAGCGGGGTGTTGCCGATCAGCTCGACGACGTTGTCGTAGTACTGCACCTCGTTGTGCCCTTCGTTGCGCCGCCGTCGTGGGGCGGCCGGTCAGCCGTCAGTTCGCCGCCCAGCGTACGTGTCGTCAGGGCACCACGTGCCCGGGGACGACGGAGCTGCGACGTGCCTCCCACTCCAGGAACCGTTCGGTCTCGGCGAGCACGCTGCCGGCCAGCCAGGTGACCATGACCGCGTCGTCGGCCAGCCCGAAGATCGCCAGCGGGATCTCCGGCAGCAGGTCGATCGGGGAGACCACGTACGCCGCCGCGCCGGCCATCAGGGCCAGGCGGACGCCGCCGTCGTACTCGCCCCGGGCGGTGGCCCGGATCATCCGTGGCAGCGCCGCCAACCGGGCGCCCAGCGACGGCCCGCTCCGCGCCCCGGCCGCCAGCGCCCGGGCCAGCGCGGCGAACGCGGCGCTCCGCTTCAACGTCTTCCCCATGTCTCCGCCCCTCTCCGTCCGACCAGGGTGCGATCCCGGGGCAAGCCCGCGTCCGCTCCCCACCGGATACCCAGACGAGCCCCCGCCCAGCCTCCCGATCACGGGAAGCGGGGGTCGTACCGGCGCGATACTGTCGGCTCATGGGGGACGCTGGTTCCGTCGCGCCGGTCCGCCGGCACCGCGCCCGGCAGATCGCCCGCCTCGCGGCGATCGGCACGGGCGCCACGGTGGCGGCCACGGCCGCCACCGGCGGAGTGCTGCTCGGCCAGGCCCGGCAGGCCCGCCGCACCATCCCGATGGCCGAGGCCCCGCCGCCCCGCTGCGACGGCGTCTACGGCGCGAAGCTCCCCGGCCCGCCGGTCACCATGGTCATCCTCGGTGACTCCTCGGCCGCCGGTTACGGCGTGCACCGCCGCCGGGAGACGCCCGGCTCGCTGCTGGCCACCGGCCTGTCGCGCCGGCTGCACCGGCCGGTCCGGCTGCACCGGTTCGCCGTGGTGGGGGCCCTGTCGGCCGGGCTGAAGCCGCAGGTGGAATCCGCGCTGGAGGTCGAGCCGGACGTGGCCGTGGTGCTGGTCGGCGGCAACGACGTCACCAACCGCACGCCGCCGTCGCTGGCCGTGCGCTACCTGGTCGACGCCGTCCGCACGTTGCGCGCCGCCGGCTGCGAGGTCGTCGTCGGCACCTGCCCCGACCTGGGCACGATCCGGCCGATCCAGCCGCCGCTGCGCTGGCTGGCCCGGCGCTGGAGCCGCCAGCTCGCCGCCGCCCAGACCGTGGCGGTGGTCGAGGCGGGCGGCCGCACGGTCTCCCTCGGTGACCTGCTGGGGCCGCGCTTCGCCGCCGAGCCCGGCCGGATGTTCGCCTGGGACCGCTTCCACCCGTCCGCGGAGGGCTACGCCATGGCCGCGGCGGCGCTGCTGCCCACCGTGCTCTCCGCGCTGGGGGCGGCGCCCGAACGCAGGCCTTCGCTCGCCGGCCTGGAAGGCGTACGGTCGCTCCCGGAGGCCGCCCACGCGGCGGCCCGGCTCCCCGGCACGGAGGTC
>NZ_CADEAU010000078.1 GCF_902825405.1 Micromonospora maritima
GGCGGCGCGTCGAACTGCTCGCCCGTCGCACCGCCGCCTGGTCCGCGATCCGGCCGCCCGACGACGACCGCAGCACGCTTGTCGACGCGGCACGCTGGCTCGCCGGCCGGGGCGGTTTCCTCGGTACGGCGACCGGTCTGCTGGTCGAACTGGGCCGGCTGGACAACCTGGACGAGGTCGCCGCGCTCTGCGCGGGACGGCCCGTGGTGGCGACGCGCACCGCCGAGCGCGTCGGGACACGCCTGCGCGGCCTGCGCGAGTGGCCCGACCCGGCGGTGCTCGGCGAGACGGTGACACGGCTGGCCGGACGCGGCGACCTGGCCGGCGGGCTGTTCGCGGTGGCGCTGGTCCGGCACGGGGCCGGCTTCGGTTGGCCGGCCCCGTGGCGGGACCTGCTGCTCGGGCTGCGCCGGCACCCGGACCCCGACGTCCGGGACGAGGCGTACGCGATCGACATGACCTGACCGGAGCGGAACGAGGCGCCCGCACCGCGCCCGCCCGGTGCCGACCTCGGGTCTATGCGCGGCCACGGCGTGCGGCCCGCCACCCCGGGGTGGCGGGCCGCACGGACGACGTTCCGGTTCAGCAGTTCCGCAGGCAGCGCACGAACAGGTGCTCGCGACCGTCGCCCGGGTCGACGCCCAGGTCGGTGGCGCTGGACCGGAAGACGACGCGGCTGCCGTTGGCCGAGGCCACCCCGTCGAAGCTCGCGCGGTTGCCGGTGGTGCCGGCCGCGCCGGCGCTGACCGCGGTGGTCCGGCCGGTGCTCAGGTCCCGCACGAACACGTCGCTGGTGTTGCCGTTGACGTCCCGGGCGACCAGGTCCGTGGCCTCGGAGTAGAACGTCACGTACCGGCCGCCGGCGGCGAGCCGGCCGGAGTAGCTGAAGCTGTCGCCCGCGCCCGTGCCCCCGCGGTTGGCGGTCACCAGCGTGGTCGTGTCGGCGATCAGGTCGCGGACGTAGATGTCGCCCCGGTCGTTGGTGTCCGCCGCGACGTACGGCGAGTACGACTCCCAGGAGACCCGGGTGCCGTCCCGGTTGATGCTCGGATTGGTCGCGTCCGGGAGGCCGTCGCCGGTGGCCGGTCGGTTCGCCCGGACGGTGGCCTTCGAGACGAGGTCGTGGACGAAGATTCCGGTGCTGGTGCCGCCGTCGCCGACCCAGTCGCCGGCGCCGCTGAACACGACTCTGGTGCCGCTGCCGGAGATGGCGATCTGGAACGCCGTCAGGTCCGTCCCACCGTCGGCCTGGACGCTGACCCGGGTGGTCCGGCCGGTCCGCGTGTCGTGGACGAACGCCGCCTGACCGTTCAGCGCGCCACCCGCGTCGTCGACCTCGCCGTACGCGGTCGTGGTGAACGCGACCCACCGACCGTTGTCGGAGATCGTGGCCGCGCTGCTCACGCCCCGGATCTGCCGGCCGCCGGCGAAGACACTGGCCCGGGTGGTGACGCCGGTGTCCCGGTCGTGCACGAAGACGTCACGCTCGTTGTTGGTGTCGCCGGGAACCAGGTTGGACGCGTACGAGGTGAAGGCCACGTACCGGCCGGTGCCGGAGACGGCGGCCGTGTACTCGGCCCAGTCGTCGGCCGGTTGCCCATCCATGCCCCCGCTCACCAGCGTGGTCGTGCCGGTGAGCGTGTCCCGGACGAAGATGTCGGTGGCGTCGTTGACGTCGCCGGGCACCAGATTGTCCGAGGTGGAGGCGAACGCCACGTACCGGCCGTCGTCGGAGATGTCGGAGCCGCCGACCCCGCCGTTGCCGGGTGCGCCGTCCGGGGCGGCGTCGATCAGGGTGAGTGTGCCGGTCTCGGCCGCGTACGCGGGCACGGGCGTGAGGATCAGGGCGGCGACGCCGGCCGTGGCCAGGCAGACCCGAGGGCTCCAGGGGGTGCGCATGGCCGCAGATGCTAGCGATCCGGGACGGTCGGTGATGCCCCGTCAGGCCGCCCCGGACCGCCTGATCGTCGCCGCCACCGCGCCGAGGTCGTCGTTCATCTGGTGGTCCGCCCCGGGCAGCAGGTGCACCCGAGCCTGCGGGACGGCACCGGCGTAGAGGTCGGCGTGCGACGCCGGGGCGGTGCCGTCGCGCAGCCCGTGGAAGACGTGCACGGGCACGCCGTGCGGCAGCCGCGTGCCGAGGTCGGTCGGCAGCGTGAACCCGTCACCGGGCCAGCCGCCCGGGCCGACGAACGGGGCGGCGATCAGCACGATCGCCCCGAGTGCCCGGTCCGGCGCCCGCTCGGCGAGCGTGTGGGCCAGGATCGTCCCGCCCACCGAGTGTCCGACGACGACCGCGCCGTCGTCCAGGGTGGCCAGTTCCCGGCGGATGGCCGCGCTCCACGCGGCGTACGTCGGATCGTCCTCGTCGGGCATGCGGGGATAGCGGATGTCCTGGCCCGGGCCCAACTCCCGCCGCAGGCTGTCGACAAGCTTGTCGTCCCACTCGTCGTGGGTGCCGGCGCCGGCGCCCTGCACGAACAGGATCTGCCGGGGTCTCGTCATTTCACCCTTCCCCGCCTCGCTCAGTTCTCGCCGCGTGACGTCCATCCTCGCCGGTGCAGCCGATCGATGCGGTCCGAGGACGCGGACCGGCGTGAAGCGGGTCACGGAAACCGGGACGACTTCGGACCGCCCCTCCGCCTAGCGTGAGTGGCACGCAGTCCGCTGGGCTCCCGACCCGCCGGAGATGACGATGGCCCGTCGACCCGCACCCGTGCCGCCGCACCCGGCGGCTCCTCCCCCACGCCCACTCCTCGCGCGGGTCAAGGCGCTGCCACTGCCCGGCTTCGTCCTGGTATACCTGACGCTCTACTGCGCACTCCTCGGCGTCGGCACCGTCGTGAGCTACCGCCGGCTGGCGGACGACCCCAGCGTCGAAGGCTTCGTGGTCGAGGCGGCGCTCGCCGCCGCGTACATCGGACTGGCCTCGGTCCTGCCGTTCGCGGCCGCGCTCGCGGCGCTGTTCCTCCTCCGCGACGTCGGACCCGTCTGTTTCCGGGCGGCCGCCGTGGTGCTGTGCTGCCTGCCGTCGGTCTGCACGCCCGAGCCGGGTCAACTGGCGTACTACCTGCCGATCCAGGTGCTGGTGGCGCTGCTGGTGAGGCAGCCGTACGACCCGGACCGGGACCGGGTCGGGGTCCGTCACGACGCGTCCGGGAGCGTCCCGCCGCCGATCGGCGGCCCACCCGGTCGATGAGATGTTGGTACATTCGCGCTCCGCTGAGCGCCGACAGAAGGATCGAGCATGTCCGACACGGGGGCCGGAGCGCAGTTCGAATCGACGGAGGAACAACCTGACCCACCGCCCGCACCGCCGACGTACGGGCCGCCGATGCCGGTCCCGCCGTACGGACCCCAGCTCGTGGCCGGTCCGCCGGCGCCGGGTCAGGCCAATCGCGGCCTGATCATCGCCGTGGTGACGCTGGGCGTGCTGCTGCTGCTGGCGTGCACCGGCCTGGTCGGCGGTGCCTTCCTGCTGCGCGCCGGCGCCGACGACCCGGCGGGACCGCTGCCGGGCACCGGGTCGTCGCCTGCCGCCGACGACCCGACGGCGCCCGGCCCGACCGCGTCCGGCCCCACCGGCAGCGCCGAGCCGGCACCGCAGGGACCGCAGGCCAGCGACTTCGCCGCCAGCGAGATCGCCGACCTGAACGACGTGTGCGACGGCGTCCTCTACTACCCGCAGTCACCGAAGCGGGCCGGGAAGGCCCCGCACCCGGTGGCGCTGCTCGTCGGGGACGCTCCGGGCGGGCAACGCCGCCATGACAACGGCTACTACTACGACGAGGGTCTGTCCAAGCCGGTGGAGCGGATCTGGGCGTCGGACGATCCCAAGACCGTGCAGATGGTCGCCTGCCTCGACCGGGTGAGCACCGGCACGACGATCCGCACGTGCCGCTACGACGACCCGAAGCCGGACACCCTGACGCTGCTGAAGGCCACCTACCGCCTCCGCGTCCACGAGGTGGCGACCGGCCGGAAGCTGTTGGACAAGACCATGGGCGGCGACGACCAGGCCTGCCCGTACGTGGTGCTGGTCGGCGCGGACAAGAAGATCTACGCCGAGGTCAGTGACCGGTCGCTGCTGGCCGCGCTGCGCAACCTGGTGAAGCGGTAGGTCGACCGGGCGGCCGGTGATCGCCGGCCGTCCGGTCGCCGCCGGGACGGCAAAGTCGGATGCCGCCCGCCCCGTCGTCGTGTTCACTGTCTCCCCGTGGATCGTCAACGGCTCAGCAGCATCGCGCACACGCACCATCCGATCGCGGCGCCGATCTCCGGCGTCAACGTCAACCGGCTCCTGCGCCGGGCCGACCGGCGACCGTCCGCGCGCATCCTCGACCTCGGCTGCGGTGAGGCGGCCTGGGCGCTGCAGGCCCTCGCCCTCCACCCGGACGGGCACGCCGACGGCGTCGACGTCAGCCGGTACGCGCTGGAGCGCGCCGCGACCGCGGCGACCGAGCGAGGCCTCGCCGACCGGCTCACCCTGCACGAGCGCGACGCCCGCGCGTACGTGCCGGACGGCGACCACGACCTGGTGATGTGCGTCGGGGCGACGCACGTCTTCGACGGGTTCGCGGGGACGCTGCGGCTGGCCGGGCGACACGTGCACCCGGACGGGATCCTCCTGGTCGGCGAGGGCTTCTGGCAGGCCGCGCCGACCCCGCAGGCGCTGGCGGCGCTCGACGCGAAGCCCGAGGAGTTCACCGATCTCGCCGGTCTGGTGGACGTCGCCGAGGAGGTCGGGTGGACCCCGGTGTACGCGCACGTCAGCGACGCCGCCGAGTGGGACCACTACGAGTGGTCCTGGGTCGGGTCGCTCACCGAGTGGGCGCTCGACAACCCGGGCCACCCGGACGCCGGGGACGCGTTGGCGGTCGCGCGCGAGCACCGGGACCAGTGGCTGCGCGGCTACCGGGACGTGTTGGGCTTCGCCACCCTGGTGCTGCGCCGCACCTGAGGCCGGCTCGCGTCCGGTGGCGGATGTGCCGGCCACGTCGATCCGATCGCGGGTTCCGCCGCGTCGTCGATGTTCTGGTGCGACGATGGACGACGTGGGAACCGCCAAGACCGCCATGCCTTCCATCTCGCCGCTGGCCGGCGAGCCGATCAAGCGCGCCGACGCCGAGCGGCTCGCGGGGGTGCTGAAGGCTTTCGCCGACCCGGCTCGACTGCGGCTGCTCAGCCTGATCCAGTCCGCCCCGCAGGGCGAGGCGTCGGTGAGTGACCTGACCGCCCCGCTCGGGCTGTCCCAGCCGACGGTGAGTCACCATCTCCGGATCCTCACCGAGGCCGGCCTGCTGGAGCGCGAGAAGCGCGGGGTGTGGGCCTACTACCGGGTGGTCCCCGCCGCGATCGCCGCGATCGCCGACCTGTTGACGCCGCCCCGGAAGCGGGCGACGAAGAAGGCCCGCTGAGCGCAGCCGCTGGTGAGCGGTCGGGTCGACGGCCGGTCCGCCGGGCTCGGCCGGCCGGCGGCCGTCCCGCCCGGTCGCGTGCCGCCTCCCGTCGGGACTCCCCGTCACTTCGAGAGTGTGCTCTAATTACCGGCGTCGATGTTTGCGATAACATCGGTGACCGGCAGGCCACCACCGTCGGCAATCCCGACCCCGCCGCCTGCACGATCTCCGTCCCGAGATCGTGGTTCCAGCGGTTGAGTCGACGCCGCGACTGTTAGCGTTTCCATCGACGGCAATCCACCACCCGCGAGACTTCTCGCCGGCACGGACGGTCCGGGAGCCTCGCGTACCCGAGGAGCCGTCATGGTCATCTCCCGTCTCCGGCCCGGCCGGGCCGGACGCTCCCATCCGCTCGTCACGTCCGCCGCGGCCGACCCGGTCGCCGACGGTCCGGGGCGACGGAGAGCGACGTCAGCCCGGCCCCGGCATCGGACCAGGCGCCGGATCGCCCTGCTCGCCAGCCTGCTCGCCCTGGTGGGGTCGTTCCCGGCGGTCGCCCGGGCCGACAACCCCATCGTGCAGACGATCTACACGGCCGACCCGGCGCCGCTGGTCCACAACGGTCGGGTCTACCTCTACACCGGCCACGACGAGGACAACTCGACCTGGTTCACCATGAAGGAGTGGCGGGTCTACTCGTCCGACGACATGGTGAACTGGACCGACCACGGATCTCCGCTCACCATCGCCAGTTTCAGCTGGGCCAAGTCCGACGCGTGGGCCGGCCAGGCGGTCCACCGCAACGGCAAGTTCTACTGGTACGTGCCGATGACGGTACGGGCGACCGGCCAGATGGGCATCGGCGTAGCGGTCTCCGACAGCCCGACCGGCCCGTTCCGGGACGCGATCGGACGCCCGCTGGTGAGCAACGGCGAGATCGACCCCACCGTGTTCATCGACGACGACGGCCAGGCGTACCTCTACTGGGGCAACCCGCGCCTGTGGTACGTCAAGCTCAACGCGGACATGACGTCGTACTCGGGCAGCCCCACGCAGATCCCGCTGACCACGGCGGGCTTCGGCACCCGGACCGGGGACGCGAACCGGCCGACCCTGTTCGAGGAGGGGCCCTGGGTCTACAAGCGCAACGGCCTCTACTACCTGGTCTACGCGGCCAAGTGCTGCTCGGAGTTCATCGCCTACTCGACCGCGCCGGGCCCGTTGGGGCCGTGGACCTACCGCGGGACGGTCATGCCCACCCAGGGCAGCAGCTTCACCAACCACCCCGGGATCGTCGACTTCAAGGGCGGCTCCTACTTCTTCTACCACAACGGGGCGCTACCGGGCGGTGGCGGTTTCACCCGCTCGGTGGCGGTGGAGAAGTTCTCGTACGGCGCGGACGGCTCCATCCCGACCATCAGCATGACCAACACCGGCGCTCCGCAGGTGGGGACCCTGAACCCGTACGTCAGGCAGGAGGCCGAGACGATCGCCTGGGGGTCCGGGGTGGAGACGGAGCCGAGCAGCGCCGGCGGGATGAACGTCGGCTGGATCGACAACGGGGACCACATCAAGGTCAAGGGCGTCGCCTTCGGCGCCGGCGCGGCCTCGTACACCGCCCGGGTGGCCTCGGCCGCCGGCGGGGGCACCATCGAGGTCCGCCTCGACAGCGCCACCGGGACCGTGGTGGGCACCTGCCGGGTGTCCGGCACCGGCGGGTGGCAGACCTGGACCGACACCACGTGCCCGGTCAGCGGCGCCACCGGCACCCACGACCTCTACCTGCGGTTCACCGGCGGCAGCGGATCGCTGTTCAACGTCGACCACTGGCGGTTCACCCCGACCGGCGGCGGGACGCCGCCGACCACCCCGCCGCCGACGACCCCGCCACCCACCACGCCGCCGCCGGCCACGGACGCCTGCACCGCGAGCTACCGCACCACCAGCACCTGGTCCGGTGGTTTCCAGGGCGAGGTGACCGTCACGGCCGGCGCCTCGGCGATCAACGGGTGGACCGTCGGCTGGAGCCTGGCCGCCGGCCAGAGCGTCAGCCAGGTCTGGGGCGGCACGTTGAGCACCAGCGGCTCCACCGCGACCGTCCGCAACGTGTCGTACAACGGCTCCGTGCCCGCCGCGGGCTCGACCACGTTCGGCTTCCTGGCGGACGGGTCGCCGTCGACGCCGTCCCTGACCTGCACCACCCCCTGACCCGCGCCAGTGCTGGAGAGAGGAACAGTCATGCGAACGAGGACAGGAGCGTGGCTCGCCGCGCTGGCCATGACCGTCGCCGGCCTGCTGGTGCCGACCGGTCCGGCGGGCGCGGAGTCCAACGGCGGGGTCCGGGTGATGCCGCTCGGTGACTCGATCACCGAGGGGACCCAGGTCCCCGGCGGCTACCGGATCGGCCTGTGGCAGCGGCTCGCCGCCGGCGGCTACCGGGTCGACCTGGTCGGTTCCCAGTTCAACGGGCCGGGCAGCCTCGGCGACCACGACCACGAGGGTCACCCCGGCTGGCGGATCGACCAGATCGACGCGAACATCACCGGCTGGCTGACCACCTACCGGCCGCGCACCGTGTTGCTGCACATCGGCACCAACGACATCCTCCAGAACTACAACGTCGCCGGCGCGCCGGGCCGGCTCTCCGCGCTGATCGACCGCATCACCACGACCGCGCCGGATGCCGACGTGTTCGTGGCCCAGATCATCCCGCTGGCCAACGCGGGCCAGGAGTCGGCGGTACGCACGTTCAACGCCGCCGTCCCGGGCATCGTCCAGGCCAAGGTGAACGCCGGCCGACGGGTCCACCTGGTCGACCAGCACTCGGCGCTGACCACCGCCGACCTGATCGACGGCGTCCATCCGACCGCGGCCGGCTACGACAAGATGGCCGCCGTCTGGTACCGCGCGCTCCAGTCGGTGTCCGGCAGCATCGGTACGCCGGGCAGCGGCGGCGGCACCTACCAGAACGTGCAGGTGGTGAACTCCGGCTCGGGCCGGTGCCTGGACGTGCCGAACGGCAGCACCACCAACGGCACCGCGGTGCAGCTCTACGACTGCTGGGGCGGCACCCCGCAGCGCTGGACCTACACCTCCGCCAAGCAGTTGCAGGTGCTGGGCGGGAAGTGTCTGGACGCCAGCGGGCGGGGCACCGCCAACGGCACCAGCGTGATCGTCTGGGACTGCACCGGCCAGGCCAACCAGCAATGGAACCTGAACGCGAACGGCACGATCAGCGGGGTGCAGTCGGGGCGCTGCCTGGACGCCGCCAACTACGGCACCGCCAACGGCACCAGGATCAACCTCTGGGACTGCCACGGCGGCGCCAACCAGCAATGGAGCATCCGCGGCTGACGCGTCAGAACCGGTGGGTGTTGCGCAGCGCCACCCGCAGGTTCTCCCCGATGTCGCGGGTCAGCGGGTCGTCCGGGCCGAACGCCCGGACGGCCCGCTCGTGACTGGACCGCAGCAGGTCCAGCGCGGCGCCGGCGTCGCCGGTCATGAACAGCGAGACGCCGAGCGTCTTGGCCGTGGCGAGGGTCTGCGCGTGGTCCTGGCCGAGCCGGCGGCGCTGCCGTCGCAGCGTGTCCTCCAGCAGCGGCAGGCCCTCGCCCCACTGGCGCATGACCACCAGCGCGCACCCGAGGTTGTAGGCGTAGACCAGCGTGACCGGGTCACCGGCGCCGAGGCTCGACGTGGCGCGGCGGTGGGCCTCCCGGTGCCGCTGGGCCGACTCGTCGAGCCGGCGCAGGCGGAACAGCGCCGATCCCCACCGGTCGAGGGTGCGCAGCGTCTCGGGATGGGCCGGGCCGAGTTGCCGCTCGCAGTCGGCGGACAGCGTGCGCCAGGCGCGCTCGGCGTCCGCGTACCGGCCGGCCTCGAAGAGAGCCAGGCCGGTCTGCGCGCGCCGCTCCAGGTCGGCGGGGATCGGTCGGGATCGGGACGGCAGGAATCTCACGGCTCCTCCTCCGGTCGGTCACATCGCTGCGGCCACCCCGACTCTATCGACGACTGTCTACTCCGGGTGGCGCGCCGGACACGGCGCGCCACCCGGCGGGTCAGACCGCCGGCGCCCCGACCGCGTCCAGCTCGGCGAGCGCGTCGGCGGGCAGCTCCAGGGCCGCGCCGGCGACGTTCTCGCGCAGGTGCGCGACCGACGACGTGCCGGGGATGAGCAAGATGTTCGGCGACCGGTGCAGCAGCCAGGCGAGCGCCACGGCCATCGGGGTGCTCGCCAACCGCTTCGCTACCCGGTCCAGGACCTCCGACTGCAACGGCGAGAAGCCGCCCAGCGGGAAGTACGGCACGTAGGCGATGCCCTGCCGGGCGGTGCTGTCGACCAACTCGTCGTCGTCGCGGTGGGCCAGGTTGTAGAAGTTCTGCACGCACACCACCGGGGCGATCGACTGCGCCTCGGCGAGCTGCTCCGCGGTGACCGTGCTCAGACCCAGGTGCCGGATCAACCCCTGGTCGCGCAGCTCGACGAGCGCGCCGAACTGCTCCGCGATCGAGCCCGGCTCGGGCGCGTCGAAGCCGCCGACCCGCAGGTTCACCACGTCCAGCGCCGGCAGGTCGAGGCGGCGCAGGTTGTCGTGCACCTGCTGGGTCAGCTCGGCCGGGGTGCGGGCGTGCGGCCATCCACCCTGGTCGTCCCGCCGGGCGCCGACCTTGGTGACGATGTGCAGGTCGTCGGGGTACGGCGCGAGCGCCTCCCGAATGATCTCGTTGGTCACGTACGGGCCGTAGAAGTCCGCCGTGTCGATGTGCCGGATGCCCAGCTCGACGGCCGTCCGCAGGACGGCGACGGCGGCGTCGCGGTCCCGGGGCGGGCCGAAGACGCCCGGACCCGCCAACTGCATGGCGCCATAGCCGATCCGGGTGAGGGTGAGGTCCCCGACCTGGTAGGTGCCGCCGGGGAGCTTGTCGCCGGTCATGGGTTCCCTTCCGCGCGCCGGAATCTCCGGCCGCACCCCGTACGGTGCCCGTCGGCGGCCGGCGCAACCAGGCCCCGCCGGTCCCGGGATCGGCGGGGCCGGGACGGGCGGCCACGGCGCATCCCCAGCGGCGGGCCCGGCCGCTCCGTACAGTGCGAAGACAGCACCGTCGCGAAGAGGAGAGCCATGTCGAAGCCGCCGCTGCCCGAGCCCGCCGTCGCCATGCTGCGCAAGCCGAACCCCGCCGTCATCGCCACCCTGCGCCCCGACGGTCAACCGGTCTCCGCGGCGACCTGGTACCTGTGGGACGACGGGCGGATCCTGGTGAACATGGACGAGGGCCGCCGCCGGCTGAGCCACCTGCGCAACGACCCCCGGGTCACCCTGACCGTGCTGGACGAGCAGGGCTGGTACACCCACCTGAGCGTCATCGGGCACGTGACCGAGCTGCGCGACGACGAGGACCTGGCGGACATCGACCGACTCGCCCGGCACTACACCGGCAACCCCTACCCGCGTCGCGAGCGGGCCCGGGTCAGCGCGCTGATCGAGATCGACCGCTGGCACGGCTGGGGCGAGCTGAAGGACAACAGCCAGGTGGGCTGACCCCCGGATGTCCGACAGGTGCGGAACACTGGCGGGCATGGCTGACCCACGGCGACCGCGAATTCGCTCGCGCGCCGGGCAGGGCTGGGTCAGTCTGGTGACGTGATCCTCATCCAGCGGGTTCGGGTCCGGTGGTCGGCCGCGGCACGCGGCGCGCCGGCCGCGAACGCCCGACGCGGCCTCAACCAGCCGGTGGCACTGCCCCGGGATCTGCCGGAGGGCGACGTGGTGATCCACGACGTCCTGGTCGACGAGGCGGACGACTACACGCCCCGGCACGAGGTGCTGACGGGAAGCCCGGGCCGGGCCCACGCCGTCGGTCTGTGGCTCAGCCGCCGGGAGGTGACGCTCGGCGTCGACCGGCTGCCCACCTGGGCGGCCTACCCGCACCCGCGCGCGTCCTCCCACCTCTTCGCGCTCGCCCCGGGGCAGGTGGGCCGCTACCGCGCCAACTTCCGGTTCACCGGCTGCTCGTGCAGCCCGAGCTGGTACTTCGAGGACTGGGTCGTGCACGTCAGCCACGGTCTGGTGGACCGCGACCGCTTCGAGCAGGGCCGGCCGGACCGCGACCTCGACGACCGCGTGCACCTCTACGGCGGGACGGGCCGCCCGGCCCGCCGACCGTGCGCACCCGCGCTCACCGGTGCCGGAGCAGGCGCCGCTCGGCCATGAAGGCCCGCAACGTCTCGTCGTCCCCGGTGGACATCAGTCGGCGCGGGATGACGGTCGCCGGCATCCGGCCGACGTAGACGATCCAGAACTCCGGTGTCTCCTCGACCCGGGCGACGCCGTCCCAGGCGATGCCACCGGACTCCGACCCGCTGCGCATCATGATGTTGTCGTCGGTGATGTCGTAGCCGCCCTCGACGGCGTAGCCGGCGGAGCGGCGTCGGGCCCGCCACCGCACCCACGGGGCGTAGAGCATCGACAGCACGCCCCCGACGAGCAGCGCCAGCCAGAGCGTCGAGAACCGGTCGCCCCAGCCGGACGTCCGGGAGACGACGAGACCGAGCGCACCGACCGCCGCCAGCACGGCGCCGATGTAGCCGAACCGGCGCAACCGGACGCCGCTGAGCACGGCGGCCACCCGGCCCGGGTAGGCGGGGTCGGCCGGGACGTCGAAGCGAATGTGCACGCCCGAACGATAACCGCCCGCCGGCCCGGCCCGGCCGTCACCCGGAGCCTGTTATCGCTCACACCGGCCCTGCTCGCTGCCGGGGCGGTTGAGAATGTTATCGATAACCTGCTATCTTTCGGCACGGGAGCGCCAGGGCACGCTCCCGGTCACCCGCCACGGCGCGTCGGGGCACCCGCCCCCACCGCCCGAGGTCCGGCCGGTGACCAGTCCGGGCCGATCCGTCGTTGCCAGCCGTCCACAGGTGGCCGCCGGACGTTCGGGCCCGGCCCCACGCCCACGTCTCCACGCCACCTCGGGTGAACCCGCGACGACGGGCACCCTCGCGCGCACCGCCGGCACCACACCACCCCCCCACCGGCACGGAGGCAAGCAATGGTGAAACGTACACAGCTCCTTTCGTCCCTGGCCGCGGCGGCCGTTCTGCTCGCGGCGACCGCCGGCGCGCTCAGCGGCGGCCCCGGCGGCGCGGCGGAGGCCGCGACGAACGGCACGCTCGCGGCGACCGCCGGCTGCGGCAAGGCCCCGACGCTCACCAGCGGCACCCGCACCATCTCCAGCGGCGGACAGAACCGCAGCTACATCCTGCGGATCCCGGACGGGTACGACCGGAACCGCCCCTACCGGCTGATCTTCGGTTTCCACTGGCTGAACGGCTCGGCGAACAACGTCGCCTCGGCCGGCTACTACGGGCTCCTGCCGCTGTCGAACAACAGCACGATCTTCGTGGCGCCACAGGGCATCGACAACGGCTGGGCCAACACCAACGGCCGGGACCTGACGCTCTTCGACGACATCTCCCGCCAGGTCGAGAACGACCTCTGCGTCGACACGACGCAACGGTTCGCGCTCGGCTGGAGCTACGGCGGGGCGATGAGCTACGCGGTGGCCTGCGCCCGACCGACAGTCGTCCGCGCGGTCACCGTGCTGTCCGGCGCCAACCTCAGCGGATGCAACGGCGGCACGCAGCCCGTCGCCTACTTCGGCATCCACGGCATCTACGACAGCGTGCTCAACATCTCGATGGGGCGGTCGCTGCGCGACACGTTCGTCCGCAACAACGGCTGCACGGCGCAGAGCCCGCGCGAGCCGAGCCGCGGCAGCCTCACCCACGTCACCACCACCTACGCCGGCTGCCGGGCCGGTTACCCCGTGCAGTGGGCCGCCTTCGACGGTGACCACACGCCCAGTCCGGTCGACGGCTCACCCAGCCCGAACGACTCCCGGACCTGGACGTCGGCGGAGATCTGGCGGTTCTTCTCCCAGTTCGAGTCCACCACCCCGCCCACCACCACCCCGCCGACGACCACGCCCCCGACCACCACGCCGCCCACGACGCCCCCGCCGACCGGTGGCCCCTGCGCGGCCACGTACCGCAGCGTCAACACCTGGCCGGGCGGCTTCCAGGGCGAGGTGACCGTGGCCAACACCGGCACCGCTTCCCTCAACGGCTGGACGGTCCGGCTGACGCTGGCCGGCGGCCAGGCCGTCAGCAGCCTGTGGAGCGGCGTCAACACCGGCACCACCGGCACCGTCGCCGTCCGCAACGCCCCCTACAACGGCACGCTCGGCCCGAACGCCTCGACGACGTTCGGGTTCACCGCCACCGGCGACGGCGCCACCGCGCCGAGCAACCTGACCTGCACCAGCCCCTGAACGTGGGCCGTCCCCGGTGCCCTGCGGGCACCGGGGACGGCTCACCTACCGCTGCGCGGCCCAGAAGACGTAGACCGCGCCGTACGGCACGGCGGCCGTCGTGCCGTCGACGCACGCGCCGGACGGCGCCACCCCGCCCGAGGTCAGCAGCCGACTGATGTACGCGACGTCGCCGAGGACCCCCGCGCCGGTGTGGGAGTCGACGGTGAGCAGCAGCTCGGGGATCGTGCCCGGACGCGGGCTCTCGGCGGTCTTCTTCGCGGTGATCAGCGAGCCGTCGCGCTCGGACTGCCAGCTCGGGCCCTTGAAGTGGTGCACCCGACCGCCGGTGCCGAACAACCGCGCCTCCGGCACCGACGCGCCGGTGAACACGCCTCCGGTGCACGTGTAGGTCTGTGTTCCCCGCGTGACGACGTACGCGCCGAGCGGGCGCGATCCCGCCGGCGGCCGGATCGCCGGGGCGATGAGGGTGGCCTCGGCGACCGTGGCGGTCGGGGTCGCCGCGGCGGCGGCGGTCTGGTGGGTCACCGCGCCGGTCGTCGCCAGGACGCCGGCCAGGCCGACGGCCGAGAGCGCCCGCAGGCGGGGACGAGACGTAGTGCGCATGCCGTTCCTCCATTCGGGGCAGGCGCGTCCGCACCCACCTCCGTCGTCAACGGACGGCGCACGGCCATCGATCAATTCCGCCGCGGTTCTGCCGGTCGCCAATCCGACAGCGCGGGCGCGGTCCGGTCGAGCGCCTCGTACTCGGCCGGCGGTCGCACCAGTTCCGGGTGCGACACCCAGTAGCGCTCACCGTGGATCTCCCGCATCGCCCAGTGCCACGCGTCGTCGTGGAAGACCAGCCCTCGGTAAGGAGCGTCGCGCTCCTCGAACGGATACCGTCGCACCGCCGCCGCCTCCGCCTGGTCGGCGTCGAGATCCCCGTACCGCCGCATCACCCACGCGAAGCTTCGCCGCTCCTCGTGCAGGTGCCGGACGTACTCCTCCTCGGTCCACTCCACCCGGTCTGTGCCCGGAGCGGAAACGGCGGCACCGGCCCCCTGGCGGTCGAGGATGGTCCGGGCCAGCGCGGCCAGGCCGGTCCGCAGGTCGTCGTCGGCCCGGCCGCCGAGATCTCCCTCGAGACGCTCCGCGAGGGCGGCGACCGCCGGGAGCAGGTCGTGCAACCGGCTGCCGTCGTGGCCCACCAGGTAGAGATCGTGGATCCCCCGCTCGGCGGGGATGCTGCCGTCGAGGACCCGCTCGCAGGTGCCGACCGTGACCAGCTCCACCGCGGTCGGCAGGTCGGGCTCCGGCAACCCGACCTCGGCGACGACCTCCGCCAGTCGCCGGTTCGCGTCGTGCACCGACAGCGTCCGGGCCGACTCCGCCGCGAGCGACGCCACGGCGTCGCCGCCGACCCCGGCCACGAGGAGGTCGCAGGCCAGCATCACCGCCTGACGCGGGTCCGCGTCGCGGATCAGGGCGCGGGCCTGTTCGACCCGGAGCCGGCGAAGCAACCCGTCGTCCATCAGCCGAGACTAGGCGATCGCCGGCCGACCGATGGGTTCGTCACCGTGGGCCCTGCCGTCGTGCCGGGGTGTGACCCGCGAGCGGGTCACACCCCGGAACGCGTCAGCAGCCGATCCGGCTGGATCCGACCGCGACGTCGTCGTACCAGAGGGTGTCGGCACCGCCGCCGTAGCTCTCCCAGCCCAGCTTCAGGTCGGTGAGCTGCGGTCGCCAGGTGCGGTTGTACCACTGGCCGTCGACGTCGTGCGTCGGTACGCCGTCCGCGGTCAGCCCGGTGACCGCCGCCCCGTCCAGCCAGGTGCGGAGCTGCCCGGCCGCGCCGTCGACCATGAACTCCAGGCAGGCCCACCGGTTGGTGGGCAGCGGAACGCTCTGCGCCACCCCGGCCGGGCTCTGCTCGGGCAGGGTGGCGTCGTCGGACGCGCGGTTCCACTGCAGGGCCCCGTTCTGGCCGCCCATCCGCAGGTCCTTGTTGCCGTCGGCGGCGTCGGTCATCGCGATCATCGTGGTGTGGTCGGTGGGTTGGGCGGTGGTGTGCCGGACCCAGATCCGGCCGTAGCGCACGCTGCCCAGGCTGCCGAGGTTCCTGGTGGACCGGATGAAGACGTGGTTGCAGTAGCCGGCGGCGCCGGTGATCCGGACCGCCCGGCTGCCGCTGTGCGTGGTGCTCGTGTCGACGGTGGCCGTGCCGGCGCCGGAGCAGTCCGGGTTGACCACGGTCCAGTCGCCGGACGGCGTCGAGCCGGTCTGGGTCTCGAAGCCGTCGCAGAGCACCGCCCCGGCGCACCCGGTCGGCGGCGGGCCGGTGGGCGGCTCGGTCGTCGGCGGGGCCGTGGTGGGCGGCGCGCT
>NZ_CADEAU010000079.1 GCF_902825405.1 Micromonospora maritima
GGGTCGGCGGCCGCCGACGGCGGCGGCGCGGTCGACGGCCCGGGCGCGGCGCGCAGCGCGTGCCGCACCTCACGCCACCAGACGAAGACCACGAAGCCGGCGAAGACCGGCCACTCGATCGCGTAGCCGAAGCTCAGCGCGTTGCCCTCGGCGGCCCGGGTCACCTGCCACCAACCCAGGCCGAGAAAGCCCACCACCAGTACGACCATGGCCACGTGGCGGACGATCCACGCCGGTGTCCAGAGCCGCTTCATGCCATCGAGGGTACCGGGACCGCCCGCCGTCTCCGACGCCGCGTCGTAGGTGCGCGGGGTTTGGTGGCACCCCCGCTGGGCATCCGTCTAGTCGCCAGCCCGAACGAGACGAGGGGGCGACGATGACCGAATCGGTACGCCGGGACGCCAGCCCGGAGCAGCGGGTCACCGAGTGGGACGGCGACCACGCCCGCACCACCGGGAGCGGCGACGGTGAGCTGCTCGGCGTGGACCCCGCCGAGCTGGGCGACGAGGACCTGGTCCGGGAGATGCAGAGCCTGCACCGCACCCGGCTGGACACGCTGCGGCACGCCACCGACTCCGCGCTCGCCAACCACCTGCGCCGCACCGCCGAGCTGGAGACCGAGTACCTGGCCCGGCACCCGGGCCGGGAGGTCGACCCGAGCCGGCTGCGGGACGCCTGATGGCCAGCCACGCCGAGCGCGGCATGTCCGCGCCGCCCGAGGTGGTGTTCAACACCGCCACCGACCCGGACCGCTCCTCCGCCTGGCTGCCGGAGGAGCTGCGCCGCTCCGGTGACTGCCAGGTGGAGGTCGTCGACGCCGAGGACATGCGGGCGCGCTGGAGCGCCCGCGACTGGTCCGCGGAGATCGACGTGGAGCCGGCCGACGCCGGCGGCGCCCGGGTGCGCCTGGACCTGGCCGGTCCCGACCACGCCTTGGCCGACGAGATCCTGGCCAACCTCGACCGCGAGGTGGCCGACAACCTGACCGCCGGCTGAGCCCGGCCCGCACGACGCACGAGAGGGAGGCCGGGTTGACCGGGAGTGGCCTGAAGCAGAAGGTGGCGCGCCTGCGCCAGGCGTACGCGCCGCACGAGCACCGACCGCTGGAGGGCTACCTCAAGGCGATGGGTACCTACGCCGGGGTGACCGCGGCCCTGGTCGGGCTGGTCCGGGCGACCGGGCGGCCGGTGCCGGAGCGACCCTCGCCGGGTGACGTGGTGCTGCTCTCGATCGCCACGCACAAGCTGAGCCGGCTGCTGTCGAAGGACGCGATCACCAGTCCGCTGCGGGCGCCGTTCACCCGTTACGACCACCCGATCGGCAGCGGCGAGGTGATGGAGCAGGTCCGGGACGAGGGCAGCCCCACCCGGCACGCGCTCGGCGAGCTGGTGAGCTGCCCGTTCTGCCTGGCGGTCTGGGTGGCCACCGGGCTCACCGGCGGCCTGGTGCTGGCGCCCCGACTGACCCGGCTGGTCGCCACCGCGCTGACCGCGGTGGCCGCCTCCGACTTCCTCCAGATGGGCTACGCGGTGGCCCAGCAGGCCGCCGAGGGCGGGCACGACGAGAAGTGAGCACGGACGGAACGGGGCCGGCGCGCGTGCGCCGGCCCCGTCGTCGTACCGCCGCAGATCAGGTGGGGGTCGTGCCGTGGTCCTCGCCCGCCCAGCCGCGCGAGGTCTCCGGCTCGCGCTCGTCCTCGTCCGCCCCGGTGACGATGTCCCGGTCCACCGCGGTGCGGTCGTGCTCGTTGGCGAAGTCCGGCTCCGGCAGCGTGTCCACGCCCTCCGGGGGCTGGCCGAGCGCCGCCAGGTGCTCGTGCTCGGGCTCGCGGTCGGTCATGTCGGGTCCTCTCGGTCGGGCGGGTGTTCAGGCGACCGTGCCGCCCAGCAGCTCGGCCACCTCGTCGACCGCGTACTCGCCCTGGGGGAGCGCGGCGATCCGGGTGAGCAGCTCGGCCGGAAGCTCGGCGGCCACCGCCCGGCGGTAGATGTCGGCCTGGGTGATCCGCTCCTGGCCGTGGTAGAGGTCGTCGAGCAGGTCGTCGAGCGGCCTGGTGTCCGGCTGCTCGGTCACGGGCGCGTCATCGGTCACGCCGACCACCTACCCGGCCCCGAACCGGTCAAACTCCCCCCAACCCCGCTCAGGCCGGGGTCGGGAGCGAGGCACGGCGCGCGCGGACGGCCTGGGCCAGGTGGTCGAGGACCTCGCCGGTGGTGTCCCAGCCGATGCAGGCGTCGGTGATCGACCGGCCGTACTCCAGCTCCCGGGTCGGGTCCAGGTCCTGCCGGCCGGAGAGCAGGAAGCTCTCCAGCATGATCCCCACGATCCCGCGCTGGCCGGCGGCGAGCTGCGCCGCCACGTCGGCGGCCACCAGCGGCTGGTTGCGGTGGTCCTTGCCGCTGTTGGCGTGGCTGGCGTCCACCACGACCCGCTCCGGCAGGCCGGCCGCGCGCAGCAGGTCCAGCGCCCCGGCCACCGACTCCGCGTCGTAGTTGGGTCGGCCGCCCCCGCCGCGCAGCACCAGGTGACCGTCGGCGTTGCCCCGGGTGTGCATGATCGCCGGGGTGCCGGAGACGTCGATTCCCGGGAAGACGTGCGGCACCCCGGCGGCCCGGATCGCGTCCACGGCGGTGGCGATGCTGCCGTCGGGCCGGTTCTTCATGCCGATCGGCATGGACAGGCCGGAGGCGAGCTGCCGGTGCACCTGGCTCTCCACGGTCCGGGCGCCGATCGCCCCCCAGGCCACGGTGTCGGCGATGTACTGCGGGGTGATCGGGTCGAGGAACTCGCACCCCACCGGCAGGCCCAGCCGGAGCACGTCGAGCAGCAGCGCCCGCGCGGTCCGCAGACCGGTGTTCACGTCGCCCGAGCCGTCCAGCGCCGGGTCGTTGATCAGGCCCTTCCAGCCCACGGTCGAGCGCGGCTTCTCGAAGTAGACACGCATCACCACCAGCAGGTCGTCGGCCACCCGGTCGGCGGCCTCACGCAGCCGTCCCGCGTACTCCAGGGCGGCGGCCGGGTCGTGCACCGAGCACGGGCCGACCACCACCAGCAGCCGGTCGTCGGCGCGGTCCAGCACCCGGCCGACCGCGCGCCGGCCGGCCACGACGGCGTCCGCGAGCGGGGCGTCGAGCGGCAGGTGGTGGTGCAGCAGGGCCGGGGTGGTCAACGGCACGACGCGGTCGATCCGCTGGTCGATGACCCGATGGGCGTCCGGGGACGTGGTCACGGTGGGGATTCCTTCCGCCGACCGCGCCCCGGGGCCGGCGCCCGGGGGTCGAGCCGGCTGCTCGCATGCGAAAGGGCAGGGAATCATCCCTGCCCGGCCGGCTCGAAGAGGAAGTGACGTCAGCTCACGGTCGAGTCACCGGCTCCTCCAGCCGGCTGCCTAAACCATCGATACGACCGCGTCACGTCGGCAAGCCTACCCGACGCCACCGGGAAGTCCCGCTCCGTTCCGCAGAGCGGAACACGGGGTATGGAACGACCATGAGCCACGACCAGAGCGACCAGGACCGGATCTCCTCCCGCGCCCACCTGCTGCCGGAGGAGGCGGCGGCGGGCAGCGACGACCCGGAGGCCCAGGCCGACGCGATCCTCGCCGAGTCCGACCTCCGCGAGGAGGACCGCAACGCCGCCCCCGACACGGTGCTGGAGCACCGCACCTCCGAGGAGACCGTCACCCCGATCGAGCCCCCCGACTGAGCCCGACGCCCCGGCCCCGACGCGACCCCCGGTAGCCGGCGTCCCGCAGCCGGGCCAGCGGACCGGCCAGGCGCAGGCCCGGTGGCACGTTGCCGACCGGGTCGAAGGCGAGCGCGGCGTCCTCCGGGGCGCCGCGTCGCCCGTCCAGGCACACCTCGCCGAACGGTCGCCACGGGCCCACCGCCGAGGCCACCGCGAGCACCAGCCGGGGCTGGTCCGCCGCCACCGCCGCGTCTGCCTCGGCCAGCGACCGACCCAGGTCGGGCGAGTCCGGGTCGGCCAGCGCGGCGAGGAACAGCCGCCGCGTCCCGGCGCGGAACGCCATGATCGACGTGTACGTCCCGGTGAGACGCCGCCGGGGCAGCGGCAGGTTCCGCAGCACCGGCGCGGCGCCGCTGGAGCTGACCAGCAGGTCCACCGGCGGCTCGGGGTCCCGGTGCAGGCGGACCGCCACGCCCAGCACGTCCGGCCAGCCGGCCGGCGTGGGCACCCCCTTGGACAGGCGGACCGTGGCCGGCCACCGGCCCGGCAGGTCCAGCAGCGGCACCCCGGTCGGCGGTCCCGACGTACCCCAGATCAGCACCTCGCCGGCGAAGGTGCGGCCGGCGGGATGGAGCAGCCGGGCGTGCCGGAGGCGGGCCAGCGCGGCGGCGGCCCGCTCGACGGCGGACGGTACGGGGGTGGCCATGCCGCTCGGGTACCCCGGCGCGCGACGACGATGCTCCCCGCGCGTCACCTTTCCGCCCCCGGGATCGGATAGCGTCGTGCCATGCCCGACAGCGGTTACCCCTGGCCGATCGAGACGACCCGACTGGACAACGGCCTGCGTGTGGTGGTGAGTGAGGACCGCACCGCCCCGGCCGTGGCGGTCAACCTCTGGTACGACGTGGGTTCGCGCCACGAACCGGCGGGCCAGACCGGCTTCGCCCACCTCTTCGAGCACCTGATGTTCGAGGGCTCGGTGAACGTGGCGAAGACCGAGCACATGAAGCTGATCCAGGGCGCGGGCGGCTCGCTGAACGCGACCACCAACCCGGACCGGACCAACTACTTCGAGACCGTCCCGGCCGAGCACCTGGAGCTGGCGCTCTGGCTGGAGGCCGACCGGATGGGCGGCCTGGTGCCGGCGCTGACCCAGGAGACGCTGGACAACCAGCGCGACGTGGTCAAGAACGAGCGGCGGCAGCGCTACGAGAACGTCCCGTACGGCGACGCCTGGCTGCGGCTGCTGCCGCTGCTCTACCCGCCCGGCCACCCCTACCACCACGCCACGATCGGGTCGATGGCCGACCTGAACGCCGCCGACCTGGCCACGTTCCAGGCGTTCCACAGCACCTACTACGCGCCCAACAACGCCGTGCTGACGGTGGTCGGCGACGCAGACGCGGCCGAGGTGTTCGCGCTCGCCGACAAGTACTTCGGCGGCCTCGCGGCCCGCTCCGACATCCCGGCCGCCCCGGACGGGCGGACCGTGCCGGCCACCGGCACGCCGGCGGTGGAGACGGTCACCGCCGACGTGCCCGCCCCCCGCGTCTACGTCGCGCACCGCACCCACCCGTTCGGCGACCCGGGGTACGACGTGACCACCGTGCTCGCCACGGTGCTGGGCAGCGGCCGGGGCAGCCGGCTCTACCAGCGGCTCGCCGACGGCGAGCGGATCGCCCAGCCGGACCTGGTCGGGGCGTACGGGGTGGACCTGGCGCACGCCCCCGCGCCGCTGATCGCCACCGCCACCGCCCGCCCCGGCGTGACCGCGGAGCGGCTGCGCGACGGGCTCGCCGAGGTGGTGGACGAGCTGGCCACCGTGCCGGTGACCGCCGCCGAGCTGGACCGGGCCAAGGCCCTGCTGAGCACCATGTGGTGGCGGCAGATGTCCACCGTCGACGGTCGTGCCGACACGCTCGGCCGGTACGCCACCCAGTTCGGTGACCCGGCCCGGGCCGCCGACCGGCTCCCCGGCTGGCTCGCCGTCACCGCCGAGCAGATCGCCGAGCAGGCCGCCGCGCTGCTCGGCGCCGACGACCGGGTGATCCTGACCTACCTGCCCGAGGAGACCTCATGACGCTGATCGCCACCCGTCCCGGCCCCGGCGCCGCCCGCGCCTACCGGTTCCCGCAGGTGGTCCGGCGGACGGTGGCCGGCGGCCAGGTGGTCGCCGCGCACCTGCCCGGGCAGACGCTCGCGGTCGCGCTGCTGCTGCTCGACGGCGGCGCCGGCCGCGAGCCGGTCGGCAAGGAGGGGCTCGGCGCGGTGCTGGCCAAGGCGCTGGAGGAGGGCACCGCGCAGCGGGACGCCACCGCGTACGCGCTGGCCATCGAGGCGCTCGGCACCGAGCTGGTGGCCGGGCTCGACTGGGACTCGTTCCAGGTCAGCGTGCAGGTCCCGGTCGACCGGCTGAGCGCCGCGGTGGAGCTGCTGGCCGAGGCGGTCCGCACGCCCAGGCTGGACCCGACCGACGTGCTGCGGGTCCGCGACGACGAGGCGACCGCGCTGCGGATGGACTGGGCCAACCCCGGCCCGCGCGCCGACGCGGTGCTGCGTGCCGACCTCTTCGGCGCCGGCAACCGGTGGGGCCGCCCGCTCTACGGCGACCCGGAGAGCGTGGCCGCGCTGGAGGTGGACGACGTGACCGTCTTCCACTCCGAGTGGTTCATCCGCCCCGGCACCCTGATCGTCGCCGGCGACCTGGAGCGGATCGACCTGGACGCGCTCGGCGCGACCGCGTTCGCCGGCACCGGCGGCGGTCCGGTCGACCGGGGCGGCCCGATCGAGGTGCCGCTGGCCGGTCGGCGGCGGGTCATCCTGGTCGACCGGCCCGGCTCGGTGCAGTCCACGCTGCGGCTCGGTCACCCGTCCCCGCACCGGGCCCACCCCGACCACGTGCCGATGACGCTGGCCGGCACCGTGCTCGGCGGCGCGTTCACGTCCCGGCTCAACCACCTGATCCGCGAGGTGCGCGGCTACACGTACGGGATCCGGGGCGACTTCGCCTCGTCCCGGCGCTTCGGCCGCTTCGCGGTCACCTCCGGCGTGCAGACCGCGGTGACCGCGCCGGCGCTCGTCGAGTCGGTCGGTGAGGTGTCGCGTACCCAGCTGACCGGGGTCACCGAGGAGGAGCTGGAGGTGGCCCGCTCGTGGCGGGCCGGTCAGCTCTCGGTCGAGTTGCAGAGCCCGCGGGCCATCGCCTCGGCGCTGACCACGCTCGTGGTGCACGACCTGCCGGACGACTACCACGCGCGGCTGCGCGAGGCGCTGCTCGCGGCGACCGTCGAGGAGGTGTCCGCGGCGGCCGCCGCCCACCTGCACCCGGAGTCGCTGACGCTCGTCGTCGAGGGGGACGCGGCGGTGATCCGGGACGAGCTGGTGGCCGCCGGCCTCGGCGAGGTGGTCGACCACACCTGACCGGGCGGGGCGGCGGGACGTGTGATTCCCGTCGCCCCGGCCCGCGCGCTGGGAAAGGCTTCCCGCCCGCCCCGCCCGGCTGGGTAGCCTCGCGGGCATGAGGATCGGCATTGTGGGAGCCACCGGCCAGGTCGGTGGCGTCATGCGGCAGGTGCTGGCGGAGCGCGAGTTCCCGGCGGAGCAGGTGCGGCTGTTCGCCTCGGCCCGGTCGGCCGGGCGCACCCTGCCCTGGCGCGACGGCGAGGTGACAGTCGAGGACGCGGCCACCGCGGACTACCGCGGGCTGGACATCGTGCTCTTCTCGGCGGGCAAGGGCACGGCGCGGGAACTCGCCCCCCGGGTCGCCGAGGCCGGCGCGGTGGTGATCGACAACTCCTCCGCGTTCCGGATGGACCCCGAGGTGCCGCTGGTGGTCGCCGAGGTCAACCCGCACGCCCTCGCCGACCGTCCCAAGGGCATCGTGGCGAACCCGAACTGCACCACGATGGCCGCCATGCCGGTGCTGCGCCCGCTGCACGCCGAGGCCGAGCTGGTCAGCCTCGTCGTCGCCACCTACCAGGCGGTCTCCGGCGCCGGCCTGGCCGGCGTCGCCGAGCTGGACGAGCAGGTCCGCAAGGTGGCCGAGGACGCGAGCGCGCTCGCCTTCGACGGCTCGGCCGTGCCGTTCCCGGCGCCCCGGTCGTTCGCCGCCCCGATCGCGTTCAACGTGCTTCCGCTCGCCGGCTCGATCGTCGACGACGGCTCCGACGAGACCGACGAGGAGCAGAAGCTGCGCAACGAGAGCCGCAAGATCCTGGAGATCCCCGGCCTCAAGGTCTCCGGGACCTGCGTGCGGGTGCCGGTGTTCACCGGTCACTCGTTGCAGATCAACGCCCGCTTCGCCCGGCCGATCGACCCGGCCCGCGCCCGGGAGCTGCTCGACGGCGCGCCCGGGGTGGCGCTGCGCGACGTGCCCACACCGCTGGAGGCGGCCGGCCAGGACCCGACGTACGTCGGCCGGATCCGGGTCGACGAGACCGTCGCGCACGGGCTCGCGCTGTTCTGCGCCAACGACAACCTGCGCAAGGGTGCGGCGCTCAACGCCGTGCAGCTCGCCGAGCTGGTCGCCGCCGAACGCTGAGCCCGGCTCGGCGCCGGGGCGTCGAATCGCTGCGGGGGCGTCCGTGACCGCACGGACGCCCCCGCAGCGGGTATGCGGGCCCGGTCGTCGGTGAACCACGCCGGCGGGCGGGAGGAACCATGGCGGCCGGACGGGACTCGGAGGACGTCGACGAGGTCGAGATCGAGGCCGGGCTGCGCTCGGACACGGCCCGGGCGATCGGCTTCAGCGACGCGGTCTTCGCCATCGTCATCACCCTGCTGGTGCTCGACCTGCGCGTGCCCGAGTCGGCGCCGGGCGGGATGCTGCACTCGCTGCTCGACCAGTGGCCGGTCTACCTCGCCTACGTCACGTCCTACCTGTACGTGGCCGTGAACTGGCTGAACCACAAGGGGACGTTCCACCGGGTCCGCTGCGCCGACCGGGGCCTGCACTGGGCCAACCTCGGGGTGCTGTTCAGCGTGGCGCTGCTGCCCTTCGTCACCGCGCTCGTCTCCCGCGCGGTGGAGAAGGGTGACGCCTTCGACGAACGGGTCGCCGTCGCCGCGTACGCGGTTGTCGGCATCGTCCTCTCGGCGGCCTGGCTCTGGCTCTACCACTACCTGAGCCGGCACCGGGAGCTGCTGCAGGCGGGCGTGACCGCCCGGTTCTTCGAGGCCGAACGGATCCGGGCGGCGCTCGGCGTGGTCGCGTACGCGATCGCCGGCGCGGTGGGGTGGTGGGTGAGCGTGCCGGTGGCGCTGGTGGTGCTCCTGCTGCTGCCGCTCTTCTACGGGCTGACCAGCAACGGCTCCTACGGCCTGCTCCGGCGGCTGCGGCACCGGCGGTGAAGCGGCAGGCGTTACCCGCCTCGGGCGGCGGGTAGACGGCGGTGCCGACACCGAGAGGGGAGCACCATGACAACGGTCGGAGAGTTCATGACGACCCGGTTGGTGACGATGGACGGCAACGACACGCTCACCGCCGCCGCGCAGGAGATGCGCGACAGCGCCATCGGCGACGTGGTGGTGACCGACGGCGACAACGTGATCGGCATCGTCACGGACCGGGACATCACGGTCCGCGGCGTGGCCGAGGACATGAACCCCAGCTCGACCACGCTCAACCAGATCACCAGCAGGGACGTGGTGACGGTGAGCCAGTACGACGACGCGGTCGCCGCCGCCGACCTGATGCGCACCTACGCGGTGCGCCGGCTCCCGGTGATCGACGACGGGCGGCTGGTCGGACTGATCTCGATGGGTGACCTGGCGGTGGAACGGGAACCCCAGTCGGTGCTCGCGGACATCAGCGCCGACGACCCCAACAACTGACAGGTCCACGCGGTGACGCCGGCTCCCGGTTCGGGGGCCGGCGTCTCGCGTACGCCGACCGCCTGCCTCACCCGGATCGGGCGAGGTTGACCCCGGCACCCGACGGGGACCCGTGCTCGGACGGAGGAGGCCGGGATCGCGGGAGGAGTCGGCCGGATGGTGGACATGACCACGAGATTCTTCGAGGACCTGGACCGGCGGGGGTTCGAGCCGCTGCTGGTCAAGACGTCCGGGACGCTCCGGTTCGACCTGCACGAGGGCGCGCAGACCACGCACTGGTTGCTGGAGATCGACCGGGGCAACCTGCGCGTGCGGCAGGAGGACGGGGAGGCGGACACCGTGGTCGGCACCGAGCCCCGGCTCTTCGCCGAACTGGTCGGCGGCGAGGAGAACGCCATCGCGGCGCTGCTGCGGGGCGACATGACAGTCGTCGGTGACCTGCGACTGGTGCTCCAGGTCGAGCGGGTCTTCCCCGGTCCGCCGAACTCCCGGGGGCCGCACCACACCTTCCAGAGGAGGGCCGCCTGATGCCCGGGACCAACACCGTCCGGATCCTGGACGGCAACACCTTCGTGGTCTCCGAGGACACCGGTGACATCGAGGCCACGCCGAGCGAGCCGACCGGCCTCTTCTCGCTGGACACCCGCTACCTGTCCAAGTGGGTGCTGACGGTCAACGGCGAGCGGCTCAACGCGCTGTCCTACGACGACCTCCAGTACTACGAGGCCCGGTTCTTCCTGGTGCCCGGAATGGCCACGCACTACGTCGACGCGAAGCTGTCGATCATCCGTGAGCGGGCGGTGGGTGGCAGCTTCCGGGAGACGCTGACCATCCTCAACCACGACGAGAAGCCGGTCGACCTGGAGATCCGGATGGACGCCGGCTCCGACTTCGCCGACCTCTTCCAGGTCAAGGACGAGATCCTGAACAAGAAGGGCGAGCTGTACTCCGAGGCGGAGTCCGACCGGCTGCGCCTGGGCTACCGGCGCGGCAACTTCAAGCGGGAGACGGTGGTCTCCGCGAACCAGCCGGCCCGCTACGACCGCAAGGGCTTCGCCTGGAGCATCCACCTGGAGCCGAACGAGCAGTGGGACGTGCTCATCGACGTGCAGACGTTCGCCATCGGTCCGGGCGGCCGGGACCTGCGGATGGGGCTGCGCGCGCACGGCACCGAGCGGCTCGCGCTCCAGCACGACCTGGAGGAGTGGATCGACCGGGCGCCGAAGGTGAACAGCGAGCACGGCCGGGTGGCCGCGACGTACCGGCGGAGCCTGGTCGACCTCGCCGCGCTGCGCTTCTCACCGCTGTCCCTCGGCGGGCAGACGCTGCCCGCCGCCGGCCTGCCCTGGTTCATGACCATGTTCGGCCGGGACAGCATCCTCACCTGCCTCCAGGTGCTGCCGTTCGCACCGGAGATGTCGAAGACCACGCTGCGCATCCTCGCCGCGTTGCAGGGCACCCGGTTCGACGACTTCCGGGACGAGGACCCGGGCCGGATCCTGCACGAGATGCGGTACGGCGAGACCGCCGCGTTCGAGGAGCAGCCGCACTCGCCGTACTACGGCTCGGTGGACGCCACCCCGCTGTTCGTGGTGCTGCTCGACGAGTACGAGAAGTGGAGCGGCGACGTCGCGCTGGTCCGGGAGCTGGAACGGGAGTGCCGCGCCGCGCTGAAGTGGATCGACGACTACGCCGACCTGATCGGCAACGGCTACATCTGGTACGAGCGGCGCAACACCGACACCGGCCTGGAGAACCAGTGCTGGAAGGACTCCTGGGACTCCATCTCGTACGCCGACGGCACGCTGCCGCCGTTCCCGCGCGCCTCCTGCGAGGTGCAGGGCTACGCGTACGACGCGAAGATGCGCGCCGCCCGGATGGCCCGGGAGTTCTGGGGCGATCCGGCGTACGCCGATCAGTTGGAGCGGGAGGCGGCGGAGCTGAAGGCGCGGTTCAACCGCGACTGGTGGGTGTCCGACGGTGGTTTCTACGCGCTCGCCCTGGACCCGGAGGGACGCCAGTGCGACGTGCTCAGCTCCAACATCGGGCACCTGCTGTGGAGCGGGATCGTCGACGACGAGCGGGCACCGATGATCGCCAAACACCTGGTGGGTCCCCGGCTCTGGTCGGGTTGGGGCGTGCGGACGTTGGCCGAGGGCGAGGTCCGCTACAACCCGATCGGCTACCACAACGGCACGATCTGGCCGTTCGACAACTCGTTCGTGGCGTGGGGCCTGCGCCGGTACGGCTTCGCCGAGGAGGCGGCCACCGTCGCCAACGGCATCCTGGACGCGGCCACCTACTTCGACGGCAGGCTGCCGGAGGCGTTCGGCGGTTACCAGCGGGACCTGACCAAGTTCCCGGTGGAGTATCCGACGGCGTGCAGCCCGCAGGCCTGGTCGACGGGCGCGCCGCTGCTGCTGATCCGCACCATGCTCGGGCTGGAGCCGCACGAGGGCCACCTGGCGGTGGATCCGCGGCTGCCGGTGGGGATGGGGCGGATCGAGGTGCTGGACATCCCCGGTCGCTGGGGTCGGGTGGACGCGTTCGCCCGCGGCCGGCTGGACCTGCACAAGCTGGGCGACTGAGAACGTCGGTCAGTGCCCGGGTGGCGGCGAGGCGGCGTGGGCCTCGTTCGGCGGCAGCAGGCAGAACTCGTTGCCCTCCGGGTCGGCCAGCACCGTCCACCGGGGCAGTTCGCGCACCACCGTCGCGCCGGCCTCCAGCACGGCGGCCCGTTCCTCCGCGTCGCCGATCAGGTCCAGGTGGATCCGGCCGGGCGCGGGCAGCTCGGCGGCGGGGCTGATCCACAGGTCGGGCCGCCGCCCGTGCGGGTCGCGCAGCAGCACCGCCTCGGTCGGCCCGAGCGTACGGTCGGCGAGCTTCGTCCGGTCCGCCTCGACCACGGGCAGCCCACTGACCGCGCTCCAGAACGGGGCGAGCAGGTAGGGATCCCGGCAGTGGATGACGATCGCGGCGAGGTCGGGCATGCCTGTAGAACCTAGTCGGCCGGGACCTCCGGCAGGACGCCGTCCAGGAACGCGGCGGCGACGGCGCGCAGGTCGGGCCGGGCCAGGTCGAGCGCGTGGCCGCCGTGGGTGAGCCACAGGTGCGTCGGGTGCCCGGCGGAGAGCAGCCGGCCGGCCAGCCCGACCGCCTGGGCGGCCGGTACCGGCACGTCGTCGCGCCCCTGCACCAGCAGCACCGGTACGCCCGAGCCGAGGTGGGTGGCGACCGTCGCATCCGTGGTGGCCGGGTCGCCGGCGGCCGGCGGGTGGCCCAGCAGGTCGGTCCACGGGTCGTCGCCGGGGGCACGGTGGCGCCGCTGTTCCGGGTCGAGCGGGTCCACCGGAGCCCAGTACGCCAGCGCGCCCGCCACGTCGCCCGGCCGGTCCACCCCGCGCAACGCGACCTGGAGGGCGAGCATCCCGCCGGCCGAGTCGCCGCCGACCAACAGCGGCAGGCCGCCCACCCGGGCCGACCGCGCGGCGGCACGGACGTCGTCGAGCTGGGCCGGCCAGCGGGCCTGGTGCGAGAAGCGGTAGCTGGCCGGCACCACGCGCAGCCCGAGCGACGCGAGAGCGGCGCCGTCCTCGTGGGCCCGGGCCCGCCAGCCCCCGCCGTGGATCCAGAGCAGCACGCCGCGTTCGGTCATGGCGTCATCGTGGCGGCGGCCGGGCCGGGGAACCACCCCGATCTGCCCAGGGCAGAGCGGCCCTACGGTCGCGTAACCTACCCGGGGTAAAGTTACCGGATGCCGGAGCTCGTGTACCCGCCCGTGATCACCGCCGCCAAGACGATGTTCCGCGCCCTCGACCTGCGCCTGGAGGTGCAGGGCAGCGACCATGTCCCGCGCACCGGTGGGGCCGTGCTGGCGTCCAACCACGTGAGCTACCTCGACTTCATCTTCTGCGGCTACGGCGCGCACGAGTCCCGCCGGCTGGTCCGGTTCATGGCCAAGGACAGCGTCTTCCGGCACCGGATCTCCGGGCCGCTGATGCGCGGCATGAAGCACATCCCGGTCAACCGGGCCGCCGGCGCCGGGTCCTACGCCGCCGCCGTCGGCGCGTTGCGCCGGGGCGAGGTGGTGGGCGTCTTCCCGGAGGCGACGATCAGCCGCTCCCTCACCGTCAAGGACCTGAAGAACGGCGCGGCCCGGATGGCGCAGGAGGCCGGCGTGCCGCTGCTGCCGGTCGCGCTCTGGGGCACCCAGCGGCTGTGGACGAAGGGCCGCCCGCGCACGCTGACCCGGCGGCACACCCCGATCACCATCCTGGTGGGGGAGCCGATGGACCCGGCCGCCTATCCGGACGGCAACGCCATGACCGCCGACCTGCGTACCCGCCTGTCGGCGCTTGTCGACCGCGCCCAGCGGGAGTACCCGGACCAGCCCGCCGGCCCGGACGACGCCTGGTGGCAGCCGGCGCACCTGGGTGGCAGCGCGCCCACCCCCGAGCAGGCCGCCGAGCTGGACCGGTCGGACCGCCGCTCCCGCAGCACCTCCTGACCGGTCCGCCTCCACGTCCCCGCCGCCCAGGCCCGCCGGGCGGGACGGCAGGACGGCGGTCGGCGGGGAGAGGCGTCAGCAGGCGGAGTCGGGACGGTCGCGGACCGGGAGGTCCGCCACCGGCCAGGCGGGCGTGTCCACCGCCAGCGGGCGGTAGTAGTCGTCCCGGGACAGGAACTCCACCGGCAGCGAGCCCGGCAACGTCACCGCGCCGAGCGTCGGACCGGGGGAGGCGGCCACCCGGGTGGCGAGGACGTCCCGCTCCGGCGGGGACAGGTCCACCAGGTCGGGATGGGCCAGCCGGAAGCCGGCCACCGAGCGGCGCACCTGCCGGGCCAGCGCGGTGACCAGGTCGACCGGGCCGCTGAGGGCGAGCGCCGGCTGCCGGATGGTCCGCAGTGCGTCGCAGACCACGCGCAGCTCCGCCGTGTCGTCGCCGACCTCGGCCAACTCCAGCCGGGACGGCCACTGCCAGCGGATCTGACCGCTGACCAGACGGGACAGCCGGACGGTGCGCCGGTGCCGGGCGCCCGTCCGGCTGTCCCGCCCGGGGACCAGGGACAGCTCGGAGCCGGTGCAGACGTACGCCAGCCGGCGGTCGGTCACCGTGATCGACGCCGGGGCGGGCATGGCCCAGCAGCGTACGTCCTCGGTCGGGCCGAGCAGGTGACCGGCGACCGGCAGCCGGTGCTGGCCGAGCAGCCGCTCACCCGGCTCGGGCACCAGCGCGTAGCGCCGGTCGAGCACGGGCCGGGTGGGATCGTCGTCGGCGTCGAACCGGTGCGGCCCGATGAAGAAGGGTGCGGCGTCCTCCGGCACGGTACGACCTCCCGGTGACGGTTGGCGGTACCGATGAGCCTCGCCGATTCCTGGGGTGATTGTCATGACAGCCGTTAGGGGGTCGGCCGGTCGGCCGACGCCTGCGACCGGTAGATGCCGATATCTTCCGGTCGGACGAGGCCGTCCTCGATCGCCCGGGCGAGGAGCGCCGCCTTGGTGGCGGCCGGACGACCCGCCCGGGTGTACTTGATGCGCGCCCGGTCGACGTACTGCTTCACGGTGTGCTCGCTGATCTGCATCCGCCGCGCCACCGACGCCTTCGACATCGACTGGAACCACAGCAGCAGCGCCTCGCGTTCCTTGTCCGACAGGGACGGACGGTCCGGACGGGCGTCGCCGACCATCGCCCCGGCCAGCGCCGGCGGCACGTACGGACGGTCGCTCGCGGCGGCGAGCACGGTGGCCACGCAGTGCTCGCGTCCCTCGTGCTTGGCCAGGAACGCGATCGCCCCGGCGTCCAGCGCGGCCAGCATGGTCTGCGGGTCGGTGTGCTCGGAGTAGACCACCACCCGTCGCCCGGCCGCGCTCAGCTCGGCCAGCTTGTCGAGCACCATCCGCCCGTGCAGGCGCAGGTCGAGCAGCACCACCTCGGCGTCCGGCGCGGCCCGCAGCACCGCGTCCGGGTCGTCCCCGGTGGCCAGCACCCGCAGCCGCGGCTCCGTGGCCAGCCAGGCGCGCACCCCGTCGATGACCACCGGGTGGTCGTCCACGATCGCCACCCCGATCGCCCGCCCTGCGTTCACGTCCGCCGCCAGCGGGTCTGCGTCCATCTGATCTCCCCGTCCCGCTCGTGCAGATGCTCCACCGGCCCGTCCCCGCCCGTTGGGGCGACTCCGTCGTCCGGGCCGTCGTGGTCCGGTGTGACCAGGCTGACCACCACCTCGTCCGGACCGGCGACCACGGTCAGCCGGGCCCAGCCACGGGCGCCGGCGAGCGTCGCCGTGAGCGGGTCGGCGAGGCCCCGACGCACCTCGACCGGCAGCGCCGGCGGCGTGCCGACCGCGACCAGCTCGATCGGCAGACCGTTGCGCTCGGCCAGGTCGGCGGCGGCGCGCAACTCGTGCAGCAGCGGGTCGGGCACGTCGTCCGACTCGGCGATCAGCCGGCGCAGCCGGGCCGCGGCCA
>NZ_CADEAU010000080.1 GCF_902825405.1 Micromonospora maritima
GCCGCCCGCACGCCGAGAGCGGGCCGGCCATGATCCGGGCCGCGGCGGTCACCGTGGACGGCCGGGCGCTCGCCGATCCGTCCCGGCTGCGCGGGATCCGGGTGGCCGCCCGGCTGGACCAGCCGACCCAGTGCGAGCTGGCCCTGGCCACCGCTCCCGGCACCGGTGCCCTGGACCCGCCGGTACGCCCCGGCGCCGCCCTCGACGTCCGCCTGGACGGGCAACCGGAGGCCCTGTTCGCCGGTGAGGTGACCGCCGTGGAGGTGGAGTACGCCGGTGACGGCGTCGCCCTGCTGCGGATCCGGGCGTACGACCCGCTGCACCGGCTGCGCAAGCGGCAGGAGCTGCGGGTGTTCGAGTCGGTGACCGCCGCCGAGGTGGCCGACCGCGCGGCGGCCTGCGACCGGCTCGCCGAGCGGGTGTGGCGGGAGGCGGTCGAGGCCCTCGCCGACGGTCTGGCCACCGGGCAGGCGCTCTACGATGTGGCGACCGTGGTGCTCGGTGGCGGGCTGGCCCAGGCCGGTCCCCGGCTGTTCGACCCGTTGCGCGACGCGCTGCGGGAGCGACTGACCTTCCACCGTGAACCGCGCCTGGTCGCGGCCGCCCTCGGCGACGAGGCCGGCTGCCTGGGCGCCGCCCTGCTGGCCCTGGACACCCTGGCGAAGGAGAGCCGATGACCCTGCGCGTGACCGGCAAGGTGGTGACCCCGACCGGCGTCATCCGGCAGGGCTGCGTGGAGATCCGGGACGGCCGGATCAGCGCGGTGGCCGACTATCCGTCGGCGCGCGACGGCCACTGGATCGTGCCGGGCTTCGTGGACATGCACACCCACGGCGGGGGCGGCCACACGTTCACCACGGGCGACCCCGAGTCGGCCCGGCAGGCCGCCGCGTTCCACCTCGGACACGGCACCACCACGCTGCTGGCCAGCCTGGTCAGCTCGCCGTTCCCGCTCATGCGGGACGCCACCGCAGCCTTCCGCCCGCTGGTCGAGGAGGGGGTGCTCGCCGGCATCCACTTCGAGGGCCCCTACCTGTCGGCCGACCGCTGCGGCGCGCAGAACCCGGAGTTCCTCCGCGACCCGTCCACGGCCGAGCTGGCCGAGCTGATCGAGCTGGGCGGCGGCGCGGTGCGCATGGTCACCCTCGCCCCGGAGCGGGACGGTGCGACGGCGGCGATCGAGCTGCTGGTCGGGCGGGGGGTGGTCGCGGCCGTCGGGCACACCGACGCCTCCTGGGAGCAGACCCGCGCGGCGGTGGCCGCCGGTGCGAGCGTCGGCACCCACCTGTTCAACGGGATGCGCCCGGTGCACCACCGTGAGCCCGGCCCGGTGGTGGCGCTGCTGGAGGCCCCCAGCGTGGTCTGCGAGCTGGTCGCCGACGGCGTGCACCTGCACGACGGGATGCTCGGCTTCGCCACCTCGGTCGCCGGCCCGGAACGGGCCGCGTTGATCACCGACGCGATGGCCGCCGCCGGCATGCCCGACGGCGAGTACGAGCTGGGCGGCCAGGCGGTGACCGTGGCCGACGGCGTGGCCCGGCTCAGCCGGGACGGGGCGATCGCCGGCAGCACGCTGACCATGGACGCCGCCCTGCGGCACGCGGTCGGCGCGGGGGTAGCGCTGCCGGACGCCTGCCGGATGGTGTCCACCACCCCGGCCCGCGCGATCGGCCTCGGCGACCGGGTGGGCGCCCTCCAGACCGGCCTGCGCGCCGACCTGGTGGTGCTGGACGACGACCTGAACGTGGTCCGGGTGATGCGCGGCGGCGACTGGGTGGAGTGACCCGGCCGTCAGGCGGTGGGGACCTCGACGCCGAGCACGGCTTGCTCGTCCGGCCGGTGCACCAGCACGTCGGCCAGGTAGGACTGCACCGCCCGGCGCATCCCGACGTCCCGGCCGGCCTGCTCGGAGAGCAGCCACTTGTGCTCGATGATCTGCGCGAACAGCTCCTGCGGCTCCAGCTTGCGGCGCAGGTGCGCCGGCACCGCCCGGACCACCGGCTCGAAGACCTCGGTGAGCCAGCGGTGCGCCGCCTGCTGCTCGTCGGTCAGGTCGCTCTCCACCCGGTAGGCGTCCAGGTCGTTGAGCAGCTTGCGGGCCTGGTTCTCCTCGGCGTCCAGGCCGGTGAGCCGCAGCAGCCGCCGGGTGTGATAGCCGGCGTCGACCACCTTGGGGCGCACCAGGTAGCGCCCGTTGTCGACGGTCGACATGGCCACCTCGGCCACGTCGAAGCCCAGCTCGTTGAGGCGCCGGATGCGGCCCTCGATGTCGTGCCGGGCGGCGCGTTCGACCTGCTGCTCGTACGTGATCTCGTGCCAGAGCCGCTCGTAGCGGCGCACGACCTCCTCGCACACCACCTCGGGGTCGATCGACTCGTGCAGCAGGCCGGCGGCCTGGAGGTCGAGCGCCTCGCCGAAGATGTTGACCCGGGCGATCTCCAGGTCCTCGCCGCGCTGGCCGTTGGAGAGCGAGGGGTGCAGCGCCCCGGTCTCGGCGTCCACCAGGTAGGCGGCGAACGCCCCGGCGTCCCGCCGGAACAGCGTGTTCGACAGGGAGCAGTCGCCCCAGAAGAAGCCGGTCAGGTGCATCCGGACGATCAGCGCGGCCAACGCGTCCAGCAGCCGGTTCATCGTCTCCGGCCGCAGCGTGTTGGAGAACAGCGCGCGATACGGCAGGGAGAACTGGAGATGCCGGGTGATCAGCACCGGGTCGAGCGGCTCGCCGTCGTCGGTCTGCCGGTCGGCCACGATGGCGATCGCCTCGACCGACGGGAAGTCGATCCGTTCCAGCGCCCGCAGCAGGTCGTACTCGCGTTCGGCGACCCGCTCGCCGGTCTCCTTCACCGCGTAGACGAAGCCGCCGAGCCGGACGAACCGCACGATGTGCCGGGAGATGCCCTGGGGCAGCGCCACCAGGTGCTCGGCAGGCCACTGCTCCAGCGGGGTCGACCAGGGGAGGTCGAGCAGCGCCGGGTCGACGAGGGCCGAGGTGATCCGCACGGCAACCAGTGTGACCGGTGACCCCCGCGCCGCGCTTCCCTTCGTGGCTCGGCACACAGCCACCGACCGGGTCGGGGTGGTCGGCCGGTAGCGTGGTCGCGTGCGCCAGACCTCAGGGGTACGCCGCGACCTGCGGCTGCGACCGGTCCGACCGGCCGGGTGGTGGTTCGACGGGCTGCTGCTCGCGGCCCTGGTGGCGCTGACCGTGGCGCTCGCCACCGACCATCTGTTCGGGCTCGACCGGGCGGTCGCGGACTGGGCGGCCGCGCACCGCCCGACCGCCGCCCGCTGGGTGGCGATGGCGCTCAACCTGCTCGGCCAGGGCACCCCGCTGACGCTGCTGGCGGCCGGGCTGGGTGTGCTGCTGGCGCTGCGGCTGCGGTCGGTGCGGCCGGTGCTGCCGCCGGCGGCCGCGTTCGTGCTGACGTTCTTCACGATCGGCCCGCTGAAGGTGTGGACGGCCCGCCCGGCGCCGAGCGCCTCGGTGAAGGAGCCGTTCCTGCCGGCCGAGCAGACGCTGCCGCTGTTCCAGCACGACCTGCCGGTGCGCTTCGCGCAGTCGTACCCGTCGGGGCACGTGGCCAACGCGATCATCTGGTACGGCGTGCTCGCCCTGCTGCTGGCCCCGCTGCTGCGCTCGGTCGGCCGCGCCGTCGGACCCCGGCTGGTCACCGTGGTCCGGGTGGTCCCGCCCGCGGTGGTCTTCTGCACGACGGTCTACCTGGGCTGGCACTGGTTCACCGACTCGGTCGCCGGGCTGCTGCTCGGGCTGCTGCTGGACCGGCTGCTGCACCGCGTGCCGTGGGACGACCTGCCGCTGCCCGGGCGGTTCGGTCCGTGGGCCCGGCCGACCGACCAGCTGGGCTGAATCCCGCCTCTTGTCCTGGCGCATCGACGCCGGTATACATTGAGCAATCTTAACAGTTAAGTTTGTTTAATGTAGGAGGTGCACGTGCTGGCGAGACGTATCAGCCGCTGGCTGTCGGTGGGCGCCGCCGGTCTGCTGACCGCGGCCCTGGCGGTGGCCGTCGCCCCGGACGCGCGTTCGGCCGTCGTCGACGACGAGGCGTGCCGGCCCGACGGGCTCTACCGCACGCCCGCGGTCGCGGTGCCCTACTGCACCGTCTACGACACCGCGGGCCGGGAGAAGATGGGCGCCGACCACCCGCGCCGGATCATCGGCTACTTCACCAGCTGGCGCACCGGCCGCAACGGCGCACCGGCCTACCTGGTGAACCAGATCCCGTGGCAGAAGGTCACCCACATCAACTACGCGTTCGCCCACGTCGACGCGAACAACCGGATCTCCGTGGGCAACCCGGCCGCGCCGGACAACCCGGCCACGAACATGACCTGGCCCGGCGTGGCCGGCGCCGAGATGGACCCGAGCCTGCCCTACACCGGGCACTTCAACCTGCTCAACAAGTACAAGAAGCAGCACCCGAACGTCCGCACCCTGATCAGCGTCGGCGGCTGGGCCGAGACCGGTGGCTTCATCGACGACAACGGCAACCGGGTGGACTCCGGCGGCTTCTACCGGATGACCACCACCGGCACCAACACGGTCAACACCGCGGGCATCAACACGTTCGCCGACTCGGTCGTCACGTTCCTGCGCACGTACGGCATCGACGGCGTGGACATCGACTACGAGTACCCGACCTCCAACAACAAGGCCGGCAACCCGCTCGACTTCGCCCAGGCCGACGCCAAGCGGGCCGGGCTCAACGCCTCGTACCAGGTGCTGATGCGCACGCTGCGGGAGAAGCTCGACCGGGCCGCCGCCGCCGACGGCAAGCACTACCTGCTCACCGTGGCCGCGCCCGCGTCCGGGTGGCTGCTGCGCGGCATGGAGTCCTACCAGGCGTTGCAGTACCTCGACTACGTCAACGTGATGTCCTACGACCTGCACGGCGCGTGGAACCACTTCGTCGGGCCGAACGCGGCGCTCTACGACAACGGCGACGACGCGGAACTGGCCTCCGGCGGCGTCTACGGCGCGTACTCCGGGATCGGCTACCTCAACACCGACTGGGCGTACCACTACTTCCGGGGCGCGTTGCCCAGCGGCCGGGTCAACATCGGCGTGCCCTACTACACCCGCGGCTGGCAGGGCGTCACCGGCGGCACCAACGGCCTGTGGGGACGGGCGGCGCTGCCCGACCAGACGAAGTGCCCGGCCGGCACCGGCGGCTCGATCGGCTCCACCATCCCCTGCGGCAACGGCGCGGTCGGCATCGACAACCTCTGGCACGACCTCGACGCCGCCGGCAACGAGGTGCCCGCCGGAGCCAACCCGATGTGGCACGCGAAGAACCTCCAGCAGGGCATCACCGGCGACTACCTGACCGCGTACGGGCTCACCCCGGCCACCGACCCGGCCGACCGGATCAGCGGCAGCTACGCCCGGAACTACTCCTCCGCGCTCGTCGCGCCCTGGCTGTGGAACGCCGAGAAGAAGGTCTTCCTCTCCACCGAGGACGACCAGTCGCTCGCGGCCAAGGCCGACTGGGTCACGGCCAAGGGCGTCGGCGGCGTGATGATCTGGGAACTCGCCGGGGACTACGCCTACGACCCGGCCAAGGGCCAGTACGGCATGGGCGACACGCTCACCACGCTGCTCTACGACAGGTTCCGGGCCGCGCCCGCGTACGGCGCCCGCAAGGCCGGCACCACGATGCCGACGTCGACGCTCGACGTGGCGGTCGGCATGGGCGGCTTCGCGCTCGGCGACAGCAACTACCCGATCAACCCGGAACTGCGGCTGACCAACAACACCGGCGCGCCGATCCCGGCCGGCGCCCAGCTGGAGTTCGACTACCCCACCACCACCCCGGCCACGCTCAGCCAGCAGTCCGGCTGGGCGCTCACCACGGTCTCCACCGGCCACACCGGCAGCAACGTGGGCGGCCTCAAGGGCGACCACAACCGGGTACGCCTCACCGTGCCGGCCGCCATCGCGCCCGGCGCGTACGCCGAGGTCACGCTGAACTACCAGCTCCCGATCTCCGGCCCGGCCAACCTCACGCTCGCCTTCGGCGGCCGGACGTACGCGCTGACCGGCGACTGGGCGCGCGGCGGGACGGTGGTCACCCCGTCGCCGAGCCCGAGCGGCTCCACCCCGCCCGGCGGCGGCACCTGCACCGCCCCGGCGTGGTCGGCGTCCACCGCGTACTCCGGCGGCGCGACCGTCTCGTACGGCGGGCACACCTGGAGCGCGAAGTGGTGGACCCAGGGCGAGACGCCGGGCGGCGCGGCGGTCTGGGCCGACCAGGGGGCGTGCGCCGGTTCCCCGACGCCGACCCCGACCGGCACGTCGTCGCCGACGCCCACCGGCTCGCCGTCGCCCACGGCCGGGGCGTGCACCGCGCCGGCCTGGGCCGCCGGCACCGCGTACTCCGGTGGTGCGGTGGTGTCCCACGGCGGACACCGGTGGACCGCGCGGTGGTGGACCCAGGGTGACGTCCCCGGAGCCAACAGCCAGGGCGTCTGGACCGACAACGGGCCCTGCTGAACCGGGACCGGTGCCGCCGGCGGATCATGCCGGCGGCACCGGCCGTTCACGTCCCGCCCCTAGGCTGCGGGGTGTGGAACGGCTGGCACGACGGCTCGGCGTACACGACGCGGTCGTCATCGGGTTGGGGGCGATGCTCGGCGCGGGCGTCTTCGTGGTCTTCGCGCCGGCCGCGTCGGCGGCCGGCGGCGCCGGGCTCCTGGTGGCGCTCGCGCTGGCCGGTCTCATCGCGTTCTGCAACGCCACCAGCTCGGCCCGGCTCGCCGCCCGCTACCCGGAGTCCGGCGGCACCTACGTCTACGGCCGGGAACGGCTGCACCCGTTCGCCGGCTTCGTGGCCGGGTGGGGGTTCGTGGTCGGCAAGACCGCCAGCTGCGCGGCGATGGCGCTGACCGTCGGGGCGTACGTGTGGCCGGGGCGGGCCCGGCTCGTCGCGGTCCTCGCGGTGGTGGCGGTGACCGCGGTCAACCTGCGCGGCGTCGGCAGGACCGCGACCGCCACCCGGGTGCTGGTCGCCGTGGTGCTCACCGTGCTCGCCGTGGTGGCGGTCACCGGCGCCCCCCAGGTGACCGTCGACCGGCTCGGCGGTGGCGGCGACGTCGGGGCACGCGGCGTGCTCACCGCCGCCGGACTGCTCTTCTTCGCCTTCGCCGGCTACGCGCGGATCGCCACACTCGGCGAGGAGGTCCGCGACCCGGAGCGCACGATCCCGCGCGCCGTGCCGCTCGCGCTCGGCGCGGTGCTGGCCGTCTACCTGACCCTGGCCGTGGTCGCACTCGGCGTGCTGGGCACCGACCGGCTGGCCGCCGCGTCCGCGCCGCTGGTCGAGGTGGTCACCGGGGAGAGCCCCGCCCAGCCGGCGCCCGCGCCGCCGGTCCGCCGCCCGCCCGCCACCGTGGCCCGGGAGACCGGCTCCGACGCGTACGCCTACGAGGTGCAGTACCTGCTCGACGCCACCGACGAGGCGGTGACCCGGCTGCGCGCCGAGCTGGCCGCGCTCGGCGACTCGCTGGCGGTCGTCGGCGACGGCTCGGGCACCTGGAACGTGCACGTGCACGTCAACGACGTCGGGGCGGCGGTCGAGGCGGGCGTGGTGGCCGGCCGGCCGCACCGGATCACCGTGACCCGGTTCGCCGACCAGGCTGCCCCGACGCCCGGGCCGGCGGCGGTGTTGCCCGACGGCCGGGCCGCCGTGGTGGTCGCCACCGGCGCCGGCATCGCCGAGCTGTTCGCCGCCGAGGGCGCGGTCGTCGTGCCGGCCAACCCGTCCACCGGCGAGCTGCTCGACGCGATCCGGGCCACCGGTGCGGCCCGGGTGGTGGTGCTGCCGAACGACCCCAACACCCAGTCGGTGGCGAGCGCGGCGGCCAAGGAGGCGCACGGCCTCGGCGTCAAGGTCAGCGTGGTGCCCACCCGCTCCCCGGTGCAGGCGCTCGCGGCGCTCGCCGTCCGCGACCCGCAGCGGCGCTTCGAGGACGACGTGATCGCGATGGCCGAGGCGGCCGGCGCCTGCCGCTACGCGGAGGTCTGCCACGCCGGCCGGGAGGCGCTCACCGTCGCCGGCCCGTGCCGCCCGGGTGACGTGCTGGCCCTGGTCGAGGGCGAGGTGCACCTGATCGGGCAGGATCTCACCGACACCTGCACCGCCGTGGTCGACCGGATGCTCGGCGGCGGCGGTGAGCTGGTCACGCTGCTCTGTGGGGCGGACGCCCCGGCCGGGCTGGCCGACCGGGTGCGCGCGCACGTCGAGCGGTCCTGGCCGTTCGTCGAGGTGCAGGCGTACGAGGGCGGGCAGCCGCACTATCCGCTCCTGGTGGGGGTCGAATGACGAGCGAACCGGCCTCGGTGGACACGCCGCTGAAGAAGCTGGTCGGCGAGCGCACCGCGAAGGCGCTGGCCGGGCATCTCGACCTGCAAACGGCCGGCGACCTGATCTACCACTTCCCGCGCCGCTACGACGAGCGCGGCGAGCACACCGACATCCGCTCGCTCGACGTGGGGGAGCAGGTCACCGTGCTCGCCCAGGTGCAGCGCACCGCCGTCCGCCCGATGCGCCAGCGGCGCGGCAACCTGCTGGAGGTCACCGTCGGCGACGGCTCCGGCGGCGTGCTCACCTGCACGTTCTTCGGCAACCAGGCGTGGCGGGAGCGGGAGCTGCGGCCCGGCCGGTGGGGGCTGTTCGCCGGCAAGGTGACCGAGTTCCGGGGCAAGCGGCAGCTCAACGGCCCGGAATACGTGCTGCTCGGCGAGGGCGAGGCGGCGGCCAACGAGGAGGTCGAGGAGTTCGCCGGGGCGCTGATCCCGGTCTATCCGGCCGCGGCGGCGGTGCCGACCTGGGTGATCGCCCGCTGCGTCCGGGTGGTGCTGGACACGTTCACCCCGCCGGAGGATCCGCTGCCGGCCACCGTGCGGGCCACCCGCAACCTGGTCGACATCGGCACCGCGCTGCGGGAGATCCACCGTCCGTCCAGCAAGGAGGCGCTCTACCGGGCCCGCCGCCGGCTGAAGTGGGACGAGGCGTTCGCCGTGCAGCTCACCCTGGTGCAGCGCAAGCACCGGGCGGCGGCGTCGCCGGCCCGGGCCCGGCCGGCGAAGGCCGGTGGCCTGCTGGACGCGTTCGACGCCCGGCTGCCCTACGAGCTGACCTCCGGCCAGCAGGTCGTCGGGCGGGAGATCGCTGCCGACCTGGCCGCCGCGCACCCGATGCACCGGCTGCTCCAGGGCGAGGTGGGCTCCGGCAAGACCGTGGTGGCGCTGCGCGCCATGCTCCAGGTGGTCGACGCCGGCGGGCAGGCCGCGCTGCTCGCCCCGACCGAGGTGCTCGCCGCGCAGCACCACCGGGGCATCCTCGACCTGCTCGGCCCGCTCGGCCGGGCCGGCGAGCTGGGGGCCGCCTCCGACGCCACCCGGGTGGAGCTGGTCACCGGCTCGCTGGGCGCGGCGGCGCGGCGGCGCGCGTTGGCCGAGGTGGCCGAGGGGCGGGCCGGCATCGTGCTGGGCACCCACGCCCTGCTCTACGAGGGCGTCGACTTCGCCGACCTGGGCCTGGTGGTGGTCGACGAGCAGCACCGCTTCGGGGTGGAGCAGCGGGACGCGCTGCGGGCCAAGGCCGAGCAGCCACCGCACGTGCTGGTGATGACCGCCACCCCGATCCCGCGCACGGTCGCCATGACGGTCTACGGCGACCTGGAGACCTCCACGCTGTCCCAGCTCCCGCAGGGTCGCTCGCCGATCGCCTCGCACGTGGTCCCGGCCGCCGAGAAGCCGGCCTTCCTCGACCGGGCCTGGCGCCGGTTGCGCGAGGAGGTCGGCAAGGGCCACCAGGCGTACGTGGTGTGCCCGCGGATCGGAGAGGGGCCGGTCTCCGACGAGGAGGCGCCGCGGGAGGACGACAACGGCCGCCGGCCGCCGCTGGCGGTGACCGTGGTGGCCCCGCTGCTCGCCGAGGGACCGCTGCACGGGTTGCGGATCGGGGTGCTGCACGGCCGGCTGCCGGCCGACGAGAAGGACGCGGTGATGCGCGCGTTCGCCGACGGCGAGCTGGACGTGCTGGTGGCGACCACCGTGGTGGAGGTCGGCGTCAACGTGCCGAACGCGACCGTGATGATCGTGCTGGACGCCGACCGGTTCGGCGTCTCCCAACTGCACCAGTTGCGGGGCCGGGTGGGCCGGGGTTCGGCGGCCGGACTGTGCCTGCTGGTCACCGAGGCGGCCGAGGGGTCGTCGGCGCGGGAGCGGCTGGACGCGGTCGCCTCCACCACCGACGGGTTCAAGCTGGCCGAGCTCGACCTGGAGCAACGCCGGGAGGGCGACGTGCTCGGTGCCACCCAGTCCGGCCGGCGCTCCCACCTGCGGTTGCTCTCGCTGCTGCGGGACACCGACCTGATCCGGGACGCGCGGGCCGAGGCGATCGAGCTGGTCGGGGACGACCCGGAGCTGGCCCGGCACCCGGCTCTGGCCGCCTCGGTCGCCGCCCTGGTCGACGAGGAGCGGGCCGAATACCTGGAGAAGGGCTGACCCCTGACGCGGCGGCGCGGTCACGGGCTGCGGCACGCGCGTCGCGTGCCTAGGCTCGCGCAGATGTCGACACCATCACTCGAACGCGGTGTGCTGCTTCTGACCCGGGGTGACGAACTCCTGGTGGACCGGGTCGTCGGGGCTGCCGACGAGACCTCCGGCCGACCGTGCACCGGGGCGACGCGGTTCCAGATCGCCTCGATCAGCAAGCAGATGGCGGCCGTGGCGGTGCTGCTGCTCGCCGAGCGCGGCGTGCTGCGCCTGACCGACCCCGTCAGCCGGTGGCTGCCCGACCCGCCGCCGCAGTGGTCCGGCATCACGCTGCACCACCTGCTCACCCACACCTCCGGCCTGGGCCACTGGGAGGAGTACCCGGCGGTCGACATCTGCGGGCCGGCCGAGCCGGACGACCTGCTCGGCCTGTTCGCCGCGCTGCCGCCGCTGTTCCCGCCCGGGGCCGGATGGCACTACAGCAGCCCCGGCTACGTGCTGCTGGCCCGCGCGGTCGAGCGGGCCGCCGACCGGCCGTACGCCCGGTTCCTCGCCGAGGAGGTCTTCGCGCCGCTGGGGATGACGGGCAGCTTCGCCGGCGCCGGCGACGGACGGCCGGACCTGGCGGTCGGGCACGAGCGCGGTCGGCCCGTGCCGTCCTGGGACCTGGCGACCGTGAGCATGGGCGCGGGTGACGTCTGGTGCACCGGGGCCGACCTGTTGACCTGGTTGGACGTGCCGCGCCGCAACCGGTTGCTCACCCCGGCCTCGGTGGCGGCGATGACCGCGCCGCACGCGCCCACCGGGCGGCCCGGCGAGGCGTACGGCTACGGGTGGTTCGTCGGCCCGCTGGCCGGTCGGCCGGCGGTCCACCACTCCGGGGACAACGGGGGCTACAAGGCGTTCGCGGCCTGGCTGCCCGAGTCCGACCAACGGCTGGTGCTGCTGGCCAACCAGGCCGAGATCGACCCGGCCGCCGTCACGTCGGTGCTCGCGGGCGACTGATCCCGCCTGGTCCACACCCCGCACCCCGCCGCGTCGGGAGTGGACCACACGCGCCGAGGGCGCGCCGACCGGCTGGTCGACGCGCCCTCGGGCGATCGGCGGGATCAGGCGGTGAAGCTGATCCGGCGACGGCGGGCCACCACGTAGAGCACCGCGCCGGCGCCCAGCAGCAGCACGGCGCCACCGGCGATGGCGCCCGCGGCCGGGCCGGTCACCGGCAGGCCGCCGCCCTGGCCGGAGCAGTCCTCGGGCTGGGTGTACGGGATGGTCTCGGAGTCCTCGACCACGTCGTACTTCACGGTGACCTTGAGGCCCTGGTAGGCGTCGAAGGTGACCGAGGTGGTCTTGCCCGGCTCGGAGACGAGCTTCTTGGTGACGCCCTTCTCGGTGGTCATCGTGGCGGTGAAGGGGACGCCCTTCGCCGGGTTCTCCACGGTGAACGTCATCGAGTCGCAGTCCTGGTCCAGCTTGAAGATCGGCTCGGCCGGCTCCGCCGGTGCGGACGGCGTGGCGGACGGGCTCGGCGGCGTGGAGGCGGACGGCGTCGGGGTGGGCGTGGCCGGCTGGCTCGGCTCCGGCGACGCGCTCGGCGTCGGCGTCGGGGAACTCGGCGACGGCGAGGGGCTCTCCTCCACGGCGCAGTTCCGGCTGGGCTGGGCCACGACGGTGCGCTCACCGTCGTGCGACTCCCGGCCCCGCTCCCAGTGCGCCCCGACGGTGAGCTTCAGCTCGGGGATCGCGCCGGTGAACGTGTGGGTCTGCGAGCCGGTCAGCGGACCCTGGCCCGCCGGCTTCAGCTCCGCACCGACGGAGAGGCCACCGGTGATGTCACCGGGCACGGTGGACTCGAGCGTGGTGATCCGTCCGGAGATGTCGGTCTCGCTGCTGATGACCGACCAGGTGACGGTGACCTTGCCGTCCTTGGTGGCGCAGTAGCTGCCGGAGGGCTCGGGGTGGTGGGCCGCGGCCGGGCCGGCCACGGTGGCCACGCCGGCGAGGCCGATCAGCGCGCCGGCGGTGAGGACGGCGGCGCGCCGGAGGTGGAGACGGTTCACGTCTTCTCCTGGTGAGGGGAGGATGGGAGAGGGATGCGGCGGACGGACCGGAGCCACGCGCCCGCACGGCAATCGGGCAGACCCTAGCGAGATCGACACGACGGGCGTTACCGCGATCGACGGGTCGTAAAGGGTCCGTTATGAACTTGAGATCATTGATGTACGTGGGGTCACGGAGCGCTGCACCGGGTGCTCCGGCGGCCCGTCCCGTCCGTCGCGTAGCGTCGGGGCATGGGCAGGGAACGACGGTGACCCGGATCGTGGCGGGCACGCTCGGCGGACGGCGGATCGCCGCGCCGCCCGGCGCCGGCACGCGGCCGACCTCGGACCGGGTGCGGGAGGCGCTGTTCAGCGCGGTGCAGGCCGATCTCGACCTGGACGGGGCGCGCTTCGCCGACCTCTACGCCGGCTCCGGCGCGGTCGGGCTGGAGGCGTTGTCCCGAGGGGCGGCGCACGTGTTGCTGGTGGAGTCCGATGCCCGGGCCGCACGGGTGGTCCGGGAGAACATCGCCGCCCTGCGGGCCGCCCCGGCCGCCCGGCTGGTCACCGGCCGGGTGGCCGCCGTGCTCGCCGCCGGACCGGACGGTGGGCCGTACGACGTGGTCTTCGCCGACCCCCCGTACGCGGTGCCGGGCGCGGAGATCACCGCGATGCTGGCCGCGCTCGTCGACGGCGGCTGGCTGGCCCCGGACGCGCTGGTGATCGTGGAGCGGGCCAGCCGCTCCGGCCCGGTCGAGTGGGTGGAGGGTGTCACGCCCGAGCGCAGTCGCCGCTACGGCGAGACCACCCTTTGGTACGGTCGCCGATCATGAGACGTGCGGTCTGCCCGGGCTCGTTCGACCCGGTCACCAACGGTCACCTCGACATCATCGGCCGGGCCAGCCGGCTCTTCGACGAGGTGATCGTCGGCGTGCTGGTCAACCAGTCGAAGCAGGGCCTGTTCACGGTCGAGGAGCGGATCAAGATGCTCCGCGAGGTGACCTCCTCGTACGACAACGTGCGGGTGGAGTCGTTCCGCGGCCTGCTCGTCGACTTCTGCCGGGACCAGCAGGCGAGCGTGCTGATCAAGGGCCTGCGGGCGGTCAGCGACTTCGACTACGAGTTGCAGATGGCCCAGATGAACATCGGCCTGGCCGGGGTGGAGACGCTCTTCATGCCGACCAACCCGCTCTACTCGTTCCTCTCCTCCAGCCTGGTGAAGGACGTGGCGAAGTGGGGTGGCGACATCTCCGCCCACGTCCCCGACCTGGTCCGCGAACAACTCCAGACCCGCCTTCGCCCCTGACCCCGCCCCGCCCGCCGCGCCCCGCCGATCTTGCAGTTGTGGCCCGGCGTTCGCCCGTTGCGGGAGGAATGTCCGGGCGGAAAGGGCAAGATCGGTGGGAGTCGAGGCGTGGGGGCGACGCGCCGGGCGGGGGCGGGTGGGGCGGCGGTGGCCGGAGCGCGACATGATGTGTGCAACGCCGAAACCGGGCGCAGGCCGCATCATGGAGGGCGGCCGACGAAGACAGGAGTGAGGTACCGGTGGACCCGCTCGATCGCATCGACGAACTGATCGCCATGGTGGAGCAGGCCCGCTCCGTCCCGATGTCGCGCAACAACTGCATGGTCGACCGGGGCGAGATGATCGCCGCGCTGGACGAGTTGCGCGTCGAGCTTCCCGCGGACCTGCGCCGGGCCGCCGCGCTCCTGGAGGAGCGGGACAAGATCATGGAGGCCGGCAAGCGGGAGGCCGACCGGATCATCAGCGAGGGTGAGGCGGAACACGCCCGGCTGGTCTCGGTGAACGAGATCACCGTCTCGGCGGAGCACGAGGGCGCCCGGATCATCGCCGAGGCGCGCGCCGAGGCGCAGCGCCTCCGCGAGGAGGTGGACGACTACGTCGACACCGCGCTGGCCAACTTCGAGCAGTTCCTCACCCGGGCGCTGGCCTCGATAGAGCGTGGCCGGGACAAGATGCACGCGCTGCGGGAGATCGGCACCTTCGCGGGGGACGAGGCCGAGCGCCCGCTACCCTTCTAGGACCACGCGCGGGCCGGTCGCCGACAGCCGGCCGCCGTGGGGTGGGGGGTGGTGTACGCCCCCGGTTCGACGGTCCGCCCGTCTCCCAGGTAACCTTTTTTGTCGGCCTCTCACCGGCCGGAGTCTGACTATGCCCAAACACTCGCCAAGCTCACTCAACCCCAGGTCGCCGCTGGTCCTCGACACGAGGGACCTGCCGCGTCGGCCTGGCGCGTTGCGTACGCACAAGCGGGTCGTGCCGGCGCCGGCGGACCTCGGCGTGGAGTTGATCGGCGTGCCGGAGGGCGCGGACCTCGACCTCGACCTGAGGCTGGAGTCGGTGTCCGAGGGCGTGCTCGTCTCCGGGACCATCTCCGGTCCCGTCAAGGGCGAGTGCGGCCGCTGCCTGCGCGAGATCGACGACTCGGTGGTCGTGAACGTCCAGGAGCTGTACGCGTACGAGAACAGCGCCACGGACACCACGACCGACGAGGACGAGGTGGGCCGGATGCAGGACGATCTGATCGACCTGGAGCCGGCGCTGCGGGACGCGGTGGTGCTCACGCTGCCGACGAACCCGCTCTGCCGGGAGGACTGCCCAGGCCTGTGCCCCGAGTGTGGGGTGCACTGGGACGATCTGCCGGCCGACCACAGTCACCAGCAGATCGACCCGCGTTGGGCGGGCCTGTCGCAACTGACCCGTACAGAGGAGTAAGAACCGTGGCCGTCCCCAAGCGCAAGATGTCGCGCAGCAACACCCGCGCCCGCCGGGCGAACTGGAAGGCCTCGGTGGTCGCGACCGTGGCCTGCCCGCAGTGCAAGTCGCCGAAGCTGCCGCACGCGGCCTGCTCCGTCTGCGGCACCTACAACGGCCGTCAGGTCCTCGAGGTCTGACCCGGCAGCCGAGTGACGCCCCCGACCACCGGTCGGGCGGCGCGCGCACCAAGGCTCTCGCCCGGTGCCCCGGCTCCCTCCCACGCCGGCCGATCATCGGCCGGCGTGCCGTCGGAGCCGGGCACCGCGCGGATCGCCGTCGACCTCCTCGGCGGGGACGATGCTCCCGCCGTCGTGGTTGACGGCGCTCTGCGGGCGCTGCGCGTCGACCCCGACCTGCACCTGCTGCTCGTCGGCCCGACCGAGGTCGCCGACGGGTTGACGGGTGCCCTCGACCCGGCGCAGCGCGCCCGGGTCACGGTCCGCCCGGTGCGGGCCGCCGTCGGCATGGCCGACCATCCCACCGCCGGCCGCGGCGACAGCACGGTACGCGCCGCGGTGCAGGCCGTCCGGGACGGCCTGGCCGACGCGGCCGTCTCCGCCGGCTCCACCGG
>NZ_CADEAU010000081.1 GCF_902825405.1 Micromonospora maritima
CCGGTGCCGTGGGCGAGCAGTCTCAGGCAGGCGTACTGGGGCACGGAGAGCCCCACGGCGCGCAGTTCCCGGTCCATGGCCGCGCGCAGGGCCACGGCGACCGCGGCGGCGGCCCGACGCAGCTCCACCCAGGACGTCGCGCGATCGTCCACCCGGACCGCGTCCGGACGCTCGTCGGTGGTCCTGTCGAGCCAGCTCAGCAGCGGCACGGACGCCCCTCTCGCGCTCGGTCGGCGCCGGGGGTGTCGCCCCGGTGACGGGTACGGCCGGCGCCGTCCTCCGGACGCCCGACCGTAACCGGCCCGCCGGAGGACGGGCCACCCCTACCGTCGCGCCGCCGGCGGACCTCCGGCGGCCGACACGCCGGGTGACCGTCCGACACCCCTGGTCGACGGCCGACACCCCCCATTCATCGGCCGAAGGGTTGAACCGGGCCTCGGTTGCCCGGATGATGGTCGGCGTCGACCCGCCGGGGCGGGCCGGCCCGTTCCCGCACCCGACGCCGTGACACCTCAAGGGCCCGGCGGCACCCGCACGCGACGGAGGACCCCGCCAGATGCCGGTCATCGAGGTCGAGCACCTGCACAAGAGATACGGCGACAAGGTGGCCGTCGACGACGTCTCGTTCACCGTGGAGCAGGGCGAGATCTTCGGGGTGCTCGGCCGCAACGGCGCCGGCAAGACCACCACGGTGGAGTGCGTGCAGGGTCTGCGCCGCGCCGACCGCGGCACCGTGCGGGTGCTCGGCCTCGACCCGGTACGGGACCGCACCGAGGTGCGCCAGCGGGTCGGCGCCCAGCTGCAGGAGAGCCAGCTCCCCGACAAGCTGCGGGTACGCGAGGCGCTGGACCTCTACCGGTCCTTCTACCGCAACCGGGCCGACATCGACGAGCTGCTGGCCGACCTGGGGCTGGCCGAGCAGCGCGACACGGCGTTCCACAAGCTCTCCGGCGGCCAGAAGCAACGCCTGTCGGTGGCGCTGGCACTGGTCGGCCGACCCGAGATCGCCATCCTCGACGAGCTGACCACCGGGCTGGACCCGAAGGGCCGGCGGGACACCTGGGACCTGGTCGAGCGGATCCGCGACCGGGGCGTGACGGTCGTGCTGGTCACCCACTTCATGGCCGAGGCCGAGCGGCTCTGCGACCGGCTCGCGGTCATCGACGCGGGCCGGGTGGTCGCCATCGACACCCCGTCCGGCCTGATGTCGCGGGTGGACGGCGAGCACCGGGTGCACTTCCGCCCGGTGGACCGGCTCGACGACGCGGTCCTCGCCGCCCTGCCCGAGGTCACCTCCGTGCGCCGGGACGGCGACGAGGTCACCGTCACCGGCCCCGAGGAGGTGCTCCAGGCCGTGCTGTCGGCGCTGGCCGAGCGGAAGATCCGCTACTCCGGCCTGCGGGTCGACCAGCCCACCCTGGACGACGCCTTCGTCTCCCTCACCGGTCACGCCGGCGCACCGCCGGCGCTCGACGGAAGGTCATCGTGAACGCCCTGTCCAAGCTCGTCGCCGTCGAGGCCAAGCTGTTCCTGCGCGAGCCGGTCTCGCTGTTCTTCGTCTTCGCGCTGCCGCTGGGCCTGATGCTGGTCTTCGGGCTGCCGCAGCGCGGGGCGCAGCCGGAGGCGGCCACCGGGCAGCACGGCGAGCTGACGTTCCTGCCGTCCATCGCGCTGTCGTTGACCATCGGGATGCTCGCGCTGTTCACGCTGCCCATGGCGCTGGGCATCTACCGCGAGCGCAAGGTGCTGCGGCGGCTGGCCACCACGCCGGTCAGCCCGGCGCTGCTGCTCGTCGCCCAGGTGGTGGTCAACCTGGTCATGGGCGTTGCCGGCGCGGTGGTCACCGCGCTCGGCGTCCGTCTGCTGCTGGACCAGCCGGCGCCGGCCAACGTGCCCGGCTTCGTGCTGGCGTTCCTGCTCGGGGTCGCCTGCCTGTTCGCGATCGGCCTGCTCATCGCGGCGCTCGCCCCGTCGGCGCGGGCGGCGCAGTCGATCGGGCCGACGCTGTTCTTCCCGCTGCTCTTCCTGGCCGGGGCCTGGCTGCCCCGCGACCAGATGCCCACGGTGCTGGCCCGGATCGGCGAGTACTCACCGCTGGGCGCCACCGTGGACACCATCTCGGCCGCCTGGGCGGGGCAGACCCCCGCCGTGTCGCAGCTGCTCGTGCTGGCCGGCACCGCCGTCGTGGGCTGCCTGCTCGCCACCCGCCTGTTCCGCTGGGAGTAGGGCCGCCGACGCCCCGCTAGGGGGTGGCTAAGGGTTCTTCGGAAGTGTGAGCTGGATTACGTTCTGACCACGAGGGATCGTCTTCGAAAACTGTCGGATCGCCAATTCCGGCGTGCGGCGAAATCGGCGACGGTCCGCTCGGTGAAATGCGTGCGGCAATTGCGGCGCGCGCATGGCGAGGCGGAACGACGAGCGACGGAGGTCGTGTCATGACAGCTTCTTCCGATCCCGCCGGAGGGTCGGCGACGGCCCGTCTGATAGGCGCCGAGGCCAGCGGCATCGTCGAGGCGGTGCTGGAGGGCGGGCCGGCGACGCTGCCGGCCGAGCTGCGCAGCCACCGGGTCTCCCCGGTGGAATCCAAGATCAAGGTACGGCACTACGGGGGCTACGAGCACTTCGAGCGGGATCCCGGCGGCGCCGTGGACGGCACGCCCGCGGTGTTCCGCTGGACCGGCCGTACCCGTATCGCGGAGTGAACGAGAGGCGGTAACGCGATGGGCGTCGGGGATCCGCGCAACGGTGCGCACCTGACGGTGGCCGACGTGGCCACGGTGACCGCGTTCTACGTGGAGGTCTTCGAGGCCGTCCCGGTGCAACGGGAGTGCCTGCTGGACGGCCGGGTCCTGCACGCCGAACTGGTCGTCGACGGGCACCGGCTGACGGTCAGCGAATGGTGCGACCCGCCGGGCGAGCCGGGCGGGTCGGGCGGGCCGCTGTCGCTCGCCCCGGCCGACCCGCACCTGCTCGTGCAGCGGGCGCTGGCCGCTGGCGCCACGTTGGAGCCGGCCCACGGCGGTCCGCCGGCGGGCGTGGTGTTCCGGGACCCGGCCGGTCTGCGCTGGGCGGTGCCCGGGGCGAGCCCCGGATAGGTGTCCACCGACGAGGCGACGGCCCCGCCACCCGACGAGGTGGCGGGGCCGTCGCGTACGGCCGACCCGGTCAGCGGCGCAGCGTCGAGCCCAGGCCGCCACCGCTGCGCCGGCGGTGCTGCCAGTAGAGGTCCCGCCTCGCGCCCGTCGGGAAGCCGGGCTGCCAGGGCTTGACCGGACCGGCCATGTGCAGGATCGCCGAGTCGCTCAGCTTGCCGCCGAACTCCGGCTCCCGCCGCCACGCCATCAGGTCGTTCCACCGGTGCGGCAGGCGCAGCCAGTTGTCGAACACGGCGAAGTTGAGCGCGTCCTGGTCCGGGTAGCGGGACTCGTGCGCGTGCCGGCGCAGGTAGTCCAGCGACACCTCGGTCACCTCGCACTCCTTCCACCGCCGCACGTCGATCAGCAGCACGCCGGAGTTGAAGTAGAGCCCGTGCGGGTCGAGGTGGTCGTACCCGGCCAGGCCGGGGATCCCGCCCATGTCCAGCAGGCGGCGGTTGAACGGGTCGCGCACCCCGCCCAGCGGCACGCCGCCCATGTCCACCTCGAACAGCGGCTTCAGGCTGTTCACGCACAACGTGTCGCAGTCCAGGTAGAGCACCCGGCCCACGTCCGGCGGCAGCTCCGCGGGGACCAGCAGCCGCAGGTACATCGCCGGGGACAGGTAAGCCATCACCGGGTCGCTGCCCTTGGACAGGTTCACCCGGGACGCGTCCACCCGCAGGAACTCCACTGTCGCGTGTGGACCGGCGATCCGGGTGAGGGTGGCCCGGGCGGAGGCCGGCACGTCGTCGGCGGCGACCAGCCAGTACCGGAGCTGCTCGCCCGGGTTCGACTCGGCGACTGTCGACATCACGACCGCGGCGTGTGCCGCGTACGCGTTGTCAAAGGTCAGGGTGAGGTCCACGCGTGCTCTCCTTCGCGTCGATGCGTGAGCGCGACTTTCGAGAACGTAGCCGCGGAATTCGGGGCCCGGCAAGGAACGTCAATGTGCTCAGGGGGTGCGAAAGGCAACCCCTGAATTCGCCCCTCACTTTCCGGTGTGCCATCGTGGGCCGGCGTGGAGGGAGGCGGCATGCCGGGTCCGTTGCACGGGGTGCTCGTCGCCGACTTCTCCCGGATCCTGGCCGGCCCGTACGCGACGATGCTCCTGGCCGACCTGGGCGCGGACGTGGTCAAGGTGGAGTCGCCGCACGGCGACGACACCCGGAACTGGCGCCCGCCGGTGCGCGACGAGGTCTCCACCTACTACCTCGCGGTCAACCGCAACAAGCGCTCCCTGGTCCTCGACCTGGCCGATCCCGCCGACCTCGTGCTGGCGCACCGCCTGGCCGACCGCGCCGACGTGCTGGTCCAGAACTTCCGTCCCGGCGCGCTGCGCCGGTTCGGCCTCGACCACGACACGGTCACCGCGCGCAACGCCCGCCTGGTCTACGCCTCGATCAGCGGTTTCGGCGCCGCCGACGGCGCCGACCTGCCCGGGTACGACCTCCTGGTGCAGGCCGCCGCCGGGCTGATGAGCCTCACCGGCGCCGCCGACGGCCCACCGGTCAAGGCCGGCGTGGCCGTCTTCGACGTGATCGCCGGGCTGCACGCGGCCGTCGGGATCCTGGCCGCGCTGCGCCACCGGGAGGCGACCGGACGCGGGCAGCACGTCACCGTGGACCTGCTCTCCTCGGCGCTGTCCGGGCTGGTCAACCACGCGAGCGCGCACGTCGCCGGGGGAGTGGTGCCGCACCGGACGGGCAACGCCCACCCGAGCATCGTGCCGTACGAGCCGCTGCCCACCGCCGACGGCGAGCTGGTGGTGATCGCCGCCAACGACGGCCAGTTCCGTACCCTCTGCCGGGTCCTCGGCGTGCCGGAGCTGGCGGCCGACCCCCGGTTCCGGGCCAACGCCGACCGCACCGCGCACCGCGGCGCGCTGCGCCCGCTGCTGGTCGCCGCGCTGTCCCGGCGGGGCAGCGCCGAGTGGTCCGCCGCGTTGCGCGCGGCCGGTGTGCCGTGCGGCCCGATCAACTCGGTCGCCGAGGGGGTGGCGCTTGCCGATCGGCTCGGGCTGGACCCGGTGGTGACGGTCGGTGGGGTGCCGGGGATCCGCCACCCGGTCGGCCTGTCGGACACCCCGCCCCGTTACGACCTGCCGCCGCCGGGCCTGGACGCGCACGGCGCGGAGCTGCGCGCCTGGCTGTCCGGCGGCTGACCGCGACGCCCCGGACCCGGCCGCTCACCGGCGTTCCGGCGTCACCAGACCCGTCTCGTAGGCGGTGATGACCAGCTGCGCCCGGTCCCGTGCGGCGAGCTTGGCCAGCAGGCGTCCGATGTGGGTCTTGACGGTGCCGACCGTCACGTGCAGCCGCTGGGCGATCTCCGCGTTGTTGAGCCCCCGCGCGATCAACGTCAGCACCTCCCGCTCCCGCTCGGTGACGCCGGCCAGGGTGGGCCGGTCTGCGGAGCCGCCGGGTGCCTGCCGCGCGAACGCGCCGATCAGCCGCCGGGTGACGCCGGGCGCCAGCAGCGCGTCCCCGGCGGCCACCACCCGGACGGCGGCCAGCAGGTCGGCGGCGGTGGCGTCCTTCACCAGGAACCCGCTGGCACCGGCGGCGAGCGCGGCGTAGACGTACTCGTCCAGGTCGAACGTGGTGAGGATGAGCACCCGCACCGCGGCGGTGTCCGGGTCGGCGCCGATGCGCCGGGTCGCCTCGATGCCGTCCATGCCGGGCATCCGCACGTCCATCAGCACCACGTCGGGCTCCACCAGTCGGGCCAGCCGCACCGCCTCCGTCCCGGTGCCGGCCTCGCCGACGACGGTGAAGCCCGGCGACACGTCGAGCAGGGTCCGGAAGCTCTCCCGGATCAGTGGGTGGTCGTCGGCCACGAGCACCCGGACGTCGGAGGTCGACACCGTCACGGGTGCTCCCGGCGGGGGTACGGGAGGTCCGCGACGACCCGGAACCCGCCGTCGGGCCGGACACCTGTGGTCAGCGTGCCGCCGTAGGCGGTGACCCGCTCGCGCATCCCGACCAGCCCACGCCCACCACCCCGCCGGTCCGCCGCGCGACGCGGCCGGCCGTCGTCGACGACCTCGACGCGCACCAGGTCGTCGGCGGCGCGCACCGTGACCCGGCACCGCCGGGCGTCGGCGTGCCGGAGCACGTTGGTCAGCGCCTCCTGGGCGATCCGGTACACGGTGCGGTCGATTCCCGGCGGCAGGTCGTCCGCGCCGCTCACCCGCAGCTCCACCGGCACGCCGACGGAGCGCACCCGGTCGGCGAGGTCGGGCAGGTCGGCGACGCCCGGGGCCGGGGCGAGTTCCGCGTCGCCACCGTCGTCGGTGCGCAGCACGTCGAGCAGATGACGGATCTCGGTGAGCGCGGCCCGGCTGGTGCGTTCGATGGTGGCCAGCGCGGCGCTCGCCTCGTCCGGTCGGTGCGCCGCGACGTGGTTGGCCACGGTCGCCCGCACCGCGATCAGACTCAGGCTGTGCCCGACGATGTCGTGCACCTCCCGGGCGATCCGGAGCCGTTCCGCGGCCACCGCCTCGGCGGCGGAGCGCCGGGCCGACTCGGCCGCCACGGCCCGCCGCCAGCGGACCACCCGACCGGTGGCCCAGGCCGCGCCGAGCAGCACCGCGACGGTGCCCAGCTCGACCTGCCACCACAGCGGCACCTCGCTGGCGGGCGCGTCCGCCGTCGCGATACCGGTACGCCGGTAGAACCACGGGACGGTGACCGCGGCCGCGGCCAGCGCGCCGACCAGCGCGGAGACGGCGGCGGTCCGGCCGGACCGGGCGGCGGCGGTGGACAACACCAACCCGACGGGCGCCCACGACACCCAGATGACGCCCGCACCGACGACGCCGGTCGCGGTCGCCGTCGCGGCCACCGCCGTCACCAGCAGAGCCGTCGATGCCGGACGCAGCCGGCGCAGCGCCGACGACAGGCCCAGCGCGGCGCCGGTGAGCCAGACCAGCCATACCGTCCCGGTGAACGCCGGACCCGGCGGGTCGAGGGTGGCCGCGACCACGAGGTACGTCAGCGCGAGCGCGACCGCGCCGTCCACGAGGACGCCGCGTACCGGGAGACGGGCAGGCACGGGCTCACCGTATCCGGCGTCGGGTGCGGGCGCGTCTGACCGTGGTCGGACGTCGGCGTCCGACCGTGGCCCGACGCGCGGACCGGCCGCGCCTGGAACCGTCGGTGCGGTGATCGTCGTGACGGAACTGACCAAACGGTACGGCCGCCGGACGGCCGTCGACCGCCTCTCGTTCGAGGTCCGACCGGGCGTGGTGACCGGATTCCTCGGCCCCAACGGCGCGGGCAAGTCCACCACGCTGCGGGTCCTGCTCGGACTGCACCGCCCCACCTCCGGCTCCGCCACCATCGGCGGGCGACGCTACGACCGGATCCGCCGCCCGCTGCGCGACGTGGGTGCGGTCCTCGACGCCGACGCCGTGCACCCGGGGCGTACCGCCGCCGACCACCTGGCCTGCCTGGCCCGCAGCAACGGTCTCGGCGCGCGACGGGTACGCGACGTGCTGGCGCGGGTCGGCCTGACGGAGGTCGCCGGGCGGCGGGTGGGCGGGTTCTCGCTCGGGATGCGGCAGCGGCTGGGGCTCGCCGCCGCGCTCCTCGGCGACCCGGCGGTGCTGCTGCTGGACGAGCCCGTCAACGGCCTGGACGCCGCCGGTGTCCGCTGGCTGCGGTCCACCCTGCGGGCCCTGGCCGCCGAGGGGCGCACGGTGCTGCTCTCCAGCCACCTGATGGCCGAGGTGGCGCTCACCGTGGACCACGTCCTGGTGATCGGCCGGGGCCGGCTGCTCGACTCCGCTCCGGTGGCCGCCCTGCGCAACCGCGGCGCGACCGACGTCGTGGTCCGCTCCCCGCGCGCGGCCGACCTCGCCACAGTCCTGACCGGCCTGGGCGCGTCGGTCACCCCCGGCGTCGCCGGCGAACTGTCGGTGGCCGGCCTCGATCCGGCGGTCGTCGGCGACGCGGCCGCGCGGGCGGCGATCCCGGTCCACGGGCTGACCCGCCGCGGCGCCAGCCTGGAGGACGTCTACCTGGAGCTGACCGGAACCGAGGCGGAGTACCGCAACGAGGAGGGGGCGGCATGACCGCCGTGTTCCGGGACGCCGTGGCCGCCGAGTGGATGCGGCTGCGCACGCTGCGCTCGACGTACGCCTTCCTCGCCGGGGCGGCGGTGGTGACCCTGCTCGGGCTGCTCCTGCTGGCGCTGCTGATCCGGACCTTCGACGCCGCGCCGCCGGCGGAGCGGGCCAACTTCGAGACCGTCGACCCGACCGTGGTGGTCGTGCCGTTCGTGATGTTCCTCGTCGGCGCGGTCGCCGCCGCGTCGGTCACCGGGGAGTTCGCCACCGGATCCATCGGCCCGGCTCTGCTTGCCGTGCCGCAGCGGCCGCTGCTGTTCGGCGCCAAGGCGACGGTGGCGGCCGGCTGCGGACTGGTCGGCGGGCTGCTGTCCGCGTCGTCGACCGTTGCCGGCGCGACCCTGCTGCTCGGTGGGCGTCCCGCGCCGCCGCACCCCTGGCCGGTGTGGACCGACGCGGTGGCGACGGTCGCCGGCGCGACGCTGACCGTCACCGTGGCCGCCGTGGTGGCGCTCGGGCTCGGCGCGCTGCTGCGCTCCACCGCCGCGACGCTCGTGACGCTGGGCGGGCTCGTACTGGTGGCGCCGGTCGTCGCGTCCTTCCTGCCACCGGTGTGGCGGCTGCGCTGCGGCTCGGTGCTGCTGCCCAACCTCACCGCGCAGTTCACCGGCGCGGACGGGCCGTACCTGCTGCCGCCGGCCGGCGCGGTCGGTGTGTTGGCCGGGTACGCGGTCGTCGCGCTCGTCGCCGGTGCCGTCGCCTTCGTCCGCCGGGACGTGGGTTGAGCGCGCGACGACGGTCCGACGCCGTCGCGCCGAGCCGGGTAGCCTCGCGCGATGAGTGAACAGGTGAAGATCGCCGTGGTCGGTGTCGGGAACAACACGTCGGCCCTCGTGCAGGGCATCAACCTGCACCGCGTGACCGGTCGCCTGGTCGGTGTCCACCGCCCCGAGGTCGCCGGCTTCGGGGTGGGGGACGTCGGGATCGTCGCGGCGTTCGCGATGTCCGAGGCGCGGGTGGGCGCGGACCTGCACGAGGCGATCTTCGTGCCACCCAACAACTTCCCCCGCCTCGACGCGGAACTCCCGCCGTCCGGCGTCCGGGTCCAGCGTGGTCTCGTCGACGCGACGGAGGTCGAGCGGGTGGCCGGGGCGTTGGGCGGCGCCGAGGTCCTGCTCTACTCGGCGCCCAGCGGCCGGCCGGCCACCGCCCGCGCCTACGCCGAGGCGGCCCTGCGGGCGCGGGTGGCGTTCGTCAACACCACCTCCGACCCCGTCGCCCGTGATCCCGAGCTGCTCGACCGGTTCGCCGCCGCCGGCCTGCCGCTGATCGGCGACGACCTGGCCAGTCAGTTCGGCACCTCCGTGGTGCACGCCGCGCTGCTGCGGCTGCTGGCGGAGCGTGGCTTGACCTTGGTCAGCTCCTACCAGGTCAACCTCGGCGGCACGGAGGACTTCCGCAACCTGGTGGAGAACGCGAACACGAAGAAGCAGTCGAAGCTCAACGCGCTGGGCTCCGACAAGGTGGAGATGGCCCCGCTGGGCTACCTGCCGCACCTCGGTTCCCGGAAGGTCGCGCACCTCAACCTCGAGGCGCAGGGCTGGGGGGAGACGGCGGTCAGCCTGGACGTGCGGCTGACGGTGCACGACCCCAGCGGGGCCGCGGGGGTGAACATCGACCTCGTCCGGATGGCGGCGGCCGCCGGGCGCGCGGGTCGTGGTGGTCACCTCGCGGAGACCGCGTCACTGCTCAAGTCCCCGCCCGGAACGCCGGTCTGAGTCGCGTCACCGCGGCTCGACCAACCGGAACCGTTCCAGCACGGCAGGGGTGCCGTCGTCCACCGTGAACCCCGGATCGCCGAGCCAGCCCCGGTAGTCCGGGCCGTGCCAGTACGCCTCGTGCCCGGCGCGCCACTGCGCGACCGACGCGTACCCCTCGCCCTCGGCGCGCGCGTGGTCGAGGTCCACGTCGCCGACTCGGGCGACGCGGACCTCGACCAGTTCGATCACGGCCACCGCTCGGCCGGCGGAGTCGACGACCGCGTACCGGGAGCCGGGCGTCGGCAGCGGCTCGCCCTCGATCTCGTAGTCCTGGAGCAGCCCGGTGGTGCCGGTCTTGCTCCCGTCGCGCACCGCGGCGACCAGCCGGTCGCGCAGCGGGCCCGGGAAGGCGAACTCGTACGGGGGCAGCGCGTCGTCCATGGCGGCAGCGTAGCCGGGGGCGACGTCAGCGCCGGCGCAGCGCCGGGTCGAGCAGGGCCGGCGGGGTGTCGTTCTTCTCGTGCGGCGCCAGGTCGACGCCGGGGGCGACGATCGCGTCGATCGCGTCGAGCACGTCCGGGGTGAGCACGGTGTCCGCGGCGGCCAGTTGCGCGCGTAGGTGCTCGGGCGTGCGGGGACCGATGAGCGCGCCGGTCACCGCCGGGTGCGCGGTGACGAAGCCGAGGGCGAGCTGGATCAGCGTGAGGCCGGCCTCGTCGGCGACCGTGGCCAGTCGCTCCACGGCGTCCATCCGGGCCTGGTTGGCTCCGACGGCGGGGTCGAAGCGTTGCGGCATGAACGTGGACCGGTGGGTGGCGATCGCGCGGTCGGCCCGGATCGCCCCGGAGAGCCAGCCGGAGGCGAGCGGGCTCCAGACCAGCACGCCGAGCCCGTACCGCTGGGCCACCGGCAGGACGTGCGCCTCGATGCCGCGTTGCAGGATCGAGTAGCTGGGCTGCTCGGTGACGTACCGGCCGAGGTGGTGCTCCCGGGCCGTCCACTGTGCCTCGACCAGGCGGTGCGCCGGATAGGTGGAGGTGCCGAAGTAGCGGATCTTGCCAGCGCGACGCAGGTCGGTCAGCGCCGACAGGGTCTCCTCGTCGTCGGTGGCCGGGTCCCAGCGGTGGATCTGGTAGAGGTCCACGTGGTCGACGCCGAGCCGGCGCAGGCTGTCCTCCAGCGCGGTGACCAGCCAGCGCCGGGAGCCGCCCCGGTGGTTGCGGTCCTCGCCCATCGGCAGGGCCGCCTTGGTCGCCAGCACCACGTCGTCCCGGCGTCCGGCGAGAGCCCGCCCGACCATCTCCTCGGAGAGGCCGTTGCCGTAGACGTCAGCGGTGTCGACGAGGTTGACGCCGGCGTCGAGGGCGGCGCCGACCAGCGCGTCGGCCTCCGCCTGGGAGGTGCCTCCGATCGGGCCGACGTTCATCGTGCCGAGCGCGAGCGTGCTGACCTGTACGCCGGTGCGCCCCAGGGTGCGGTACTGCATGGTGTTCCCTTCCGGCGGCCACGGTGGTCGTGGCCCTGCCTGGGTGGTTCGCCCTTCCGCCTGGCATCATGGCTAGGCGGAACGTTGCTCCGGTAACGATACGGAACCGTGTTCCGCTTTGCCAACCCCGAGGAGAGGACGGACGGTGTGACCGACGCCACCGGTCAGGCCCGCCGGCGGGCCGACGCCCGCCGCAACCAGCAGGCCCTGCTCGACGCCGCCGCGGCGGTGTTCGTCGCGGCCGGCGTCGAAGCCCCGGTCCGCGACATCGCCGCCGCCGCCGGGGTCGGCGTCGGCACCGTCTACCGGCACTTCCCGACCCGGGCCGACCTCGTCGTGGCCGTCTACCGGCACCAGGTGGAGGCGTGCGCGGAGGCGGGCCCGACCCATCTCGCCGAGGCGGCGCACCCGTACGCCGCGCTGACCGGGTGGGTCGACCAGTTCGTCGACCTGCTGGTCACCAAGCACGGGCTGGCCGCCGCGCTGCGCGCGGACAGCGCCCAGTTCGACGCGCTGCACGCCTACTTCGTCGACCGGCTGGTGCCGGTCTGCGCCCGACTGCTGGACGCCGCCGCGACGGCCGGCGAGATCCGCGCGGACGTGGACGCCTACCAGCTGCTGCGCGGGGTCGGGAACCTGTGCGTCGGCGCGGACAGCGACCCCCGCTACGACGCGCGCCGGCTCGTCGGCCTGCTCCTGGACGGGCTGCGGCTGCGAACCTGAGCCGCCGAGGTCAGCCGGCGGGCGGCAGCCGCCGGTCGAGCCAGTCGAGCAGGACGGCCTCGTACTGCGGGCTCACGCTGCCCAGGTCCTCGCCCTCGCCCAGGGTGGGTGCGTGGTCGCAGCCGGTCAGCCGGGCCACGGTCAGCTCCGCGCCGCGGGCGGCCCGTCGCCACACCGCGAGGCTCTCCTCGATCGGGATCCACGCGTCGGTCTCGCCGTAGCAGAGCAGCACCGGGCAGGTCAGCCGGGCCAGGACCGGAGCCGGGTCGAAGTCCATGTCGGCCCAGGTGCCCGGCGTCTCGGGCAGTTCGTCGGGCAGGAACGCCAGCGGGAACCAGGGCCGCCGGACGGCGGCGTCCAGCTCCGCCTGTGCCACCGGGCGGGGCACGTCGCCGCGCAGGAAATCCTCGGCGACGCCGCGCAGCCGGGTCAGCTCGGCCACGTCGGCCGGGCCGTAGCCGTGCCGGCGCAACTGCTCGGCGGTGCCGTAGCGCATCTGGGCGGCCGGGCCGACCCCGCTGCACCCGACCAGGACCAGGAAGTCGACCGGGTGACCGGCGGCGGTCACCGCCGCCGCCCACGCGCCCTGGCTGAACCCCCAGATGCCGACCGGCGCCGCACCGACGTGCCGGCGCAGCTCGGCCACGGCGGCCGCCGCGTCCTCGGCCTGGTCGGCCAAGGGCACGTCGTGGCCGACCACGCGCGGACGGCGGTCGTAGCGCAGCACCGCGACGCCGGCCGGGGGCAGCAGCCGGGCCAGGTGCGTGTAGAGGAAGTAGGAACGCTCGTCGGCGTGGGAGCCGTGCAGCACGACCAGGCCGCCCCGGACCGGCCCGGCCGGCAGATCGAGCACGGCGGGCAGGCCCGGCGCTCCGACCGTCGTCTCCATGCCGGGCAGTCAACCACGCCGGGCCGGTTCCGGCCGCCCCGTGCCGCCGGCCGCGTCGCACCGGGGCCTGCGTACGCTAGTCGGGCCCGCCGCCGTGACCGTGGAGAACAGTGATGACCAGCCCCGCACCCCGTGCCGTCCGGGTCGCCGGCCCCGCCGACGTCACCGCGCTCGTCGACCTGATCGAGTCGGCGTACCGGGGTGAACGCGCCCGGGCGGGCTGGACCCACGAGGCGGACCTGCTCGACGGGCAGCGCACCGACCCGGAGATGGTGTCCGCCGCGGTGACCGCCCCGGACGGCGTGGTCCTGGTCCTGACCGAGGACGACGCGACGGTCGCCTGCTGCCAGCTGGAACGCCGCGACGACCACGTCTACTTCGGCATGTTCGCGGTCGCGCCCGGGCGGCAGGGCGGCGGGCTGGGCCGGGAGCTGCTGGCCGAGGCGGAGCGGTACGCCCGGGAGCAGTGGCACGCCGGTGAGATGCGGATGACCGTGATCGTCCAGCGCGACGACCTGATCGCCTGGTACGAGCGGCGCGGCTACACCCGCACCGGCGAGCGGAGCCCGTTCCCGTACGGCGACGAGCGTTTCGGCCTGCCGCGCCGGCCGGACCTGGCGTTCGAGACGCTGCGCAGGAAGCTCGGCTGACTCACCCCGGCCGGTCGACGAGCGCGACCAGCTTCCTCGGGGCCAGCACGCAGTAGCTCTCGGTGAGCAGTTCGGCGACCTCGGTCCAGTCGGTCTCGTCGTCGAGCGCCATCCCGACCACGTCGGCGCCCCAGCCGGGTGAGTAGAAGGGCGGCCCGGCCGCGAGCAGCCCGGCGATCTCGTCGCCGGGGGAGCGGAACGTCAGCACGCAGAGCGGATCGTCGCCCGTCGCGGCCCGGGCGTCAGCCGTCTGGTGGTCGGGGCCGACGGTGCGCACGTGGGCGAACGTGCGCGACCGGATCCGCCAGCGGGTGCCCACCCAGGCCGGCTCCTCGTAGGTCTCCGGCAGGCCGAGGCAGACCGGCCGCAGGCGGTCGAGGTACGCGGGTGGGACGTCTCCGGGGCCGCTCATGCGCGCAGGTTAACGGCCCCCACCGACAAGCCGGACGGCCGGCGCGGCGGCCTTGCCGCCGCCCGTCCGCACGCCGATTGTCGTACCCGGGGAGTACGACAGCGATGAGTTTCGGCACGGCGCACGGTCAGACCCGGGAGAACTGTCGAACGGAGGCAAAGACGTGACCACCACACGGGTACTTGTCGGCACGCGCAAGGGCGCGTTCATCCTGACGTCGGACGGTCGGCGCGACGACTGGACGGTGGACGGCCCCCACTTCGGTGGCTGGGAGATCTACCACCTGACCGGCTCGCCGGTCGAGCCCGACCGGCTCTACGCGTCCCAGTCCGGCGGCTGGTTCGGGCAGCTGATCCAGCGCTCGGACGACGGCGGCCGGACCTGGAACACGGTCGGCAACGACTTCGCCTACAGCGGCGAGGTCGGGCAGCATCTCTGGTTCGACGGCACGCCCCGGCCGTGGGAGTTCAAGCGGATCTGGCACCTGGAGCCGTCCCGCCACGACCCCGACACGGTCTACGCCGGTGGCGAGGACGCGGCGCTCTACCTGTCCACCGACGGCGGGCAGAAGTGGTCGGAGCTGACCGCCCTGCGCCAGCACCCGACCGGCCCGGGCTGGCAGCCCGGCGCGGGCGGGATGTGCCTGCACACGATCCTGCTCGACCCGGCCGACCGCGACCGGATCTACGTCGCGATCTCCGCCGCGGGCGCGTTCCGCAGCGACGACGGCGGCGCGAGCTGGCTGCCGATCAACAAGGGCCTGCGCTCGGGGGAGATCCCCGACGGCGACGCCGAGGTCGGCCACTGCGTGCACCGCCTCGCCCAGCACCCGTCCCGGCCGGACACGCTGTTCATGCAGAAGCACTGGGACGTCATGCGCACCGACGACGCGGGCGCGAGCTGGCGCGAGGTCAGCGGCGACCTGCCGACGGACTTCGGCTTCCCGATCGCGGTGCACGCCCACGAGCCGGAGACGATCTACGTGGTGCCGATCACCAGCGACTCGCTGCACTACCCGCCGGAGGGCAAGCTGCGCGTCTACCGCAGCCGCACCGGGGGCGAGCACTGGGAGCCGCTGACCGAGGGACTGCCGCAGTCGCACTGCTACGTCAACGTGCTGCGCGACGCCATGGCGGTCGACACCCTCGACCCGTGCGGGATCTACTTCGGCACCACCGGCGGCCAGGTCTACCACTCGGCCGACGCCGGCGACACGTGGGCGCCGATCGTGCGGGACCTGCCGGCGGTGCTCTCCGTCGAGGTCCAGGTGCTGCCGTGATCCGGGTGGTGCTGCCGGCCCACCTGAAGAACCTGGCGCACGTCACCGGCGAGGTACGCGTCGAGGTGGCCGGCCCACCCACCCAGCGGGAGGTGCTGGACGCGCTGGAGAGCGCGTATCCGATGTTGCTGGGCACGATCCGCGACCGGCACAGCGGCGAGCGCCGCCCGTTCGTCCGCTTCTACGCCTGCGAGCTGGACCTGTCCCACGAGTCGCCGGACGCGCCGCTGCCCGAGGAGGTGGTCGCCGGCAAGGAGCCGTTCATCGTGCTCGGTGCGATGGCCGGCGGCTGAACCGTCGGGGGCGTGGGAACCGCCTGCGGCGTGGCCACGTCTGACGAGCCATGACCTGTGCGAGAACCCGAGCCATCGGATGGGCGGCGGTCGCCGCGCTGACCCTCGCCGGCTGCACCGGGCCCGCGCCCGCTCCGCCGCCGCCCCGGGACCGGGC
>NZ_CADEAU010000082.1 GCF_902825405.1 Micromonospora maritima
CCGCCCAGGGCGGCGGCGATCCGGGCGCGCAGGGCCGGCAGCCGGTCCGGATGCTCACGCAACACCACCCGGAGCGTCTCGTGGCTCCCGGCGGCGACGCCGCCGAGGACGTCGAGCAGGGTGCCGAGGTGGACCGGCGACTCGTCGGCGAGCAGGTCGGCCGCGTCCGTGACGACCAGGGTGAGCGGCCCGGTGTCGAGCCGGTCGGCAAGCGCGTCGGCGAGGGCGTCCCAGTTGTGGCCGTACCAGGAGGGCAGCCCCAGGACACCGACGAGAGTCCCGTGCAGGGCGGCCCGGGTCCGGGCGGCCGGGCCGGGCACCGGCACGCCGGCCGGCGCGGACGCCGCCTGACCGTCCAGCGTGAGCCAGGCCGGCGGCTGCGGGGACGCGACACCCATGGATCAGTCCTTTCCGGAGCCGGCGCCGGCCGGGAGGGCCGGCGCCGACGGAACTCAGAGCCGGTAGAAGTCGGCGTAGTGGTCCGGCGAGAACCAGGTCGCCCCGGTGCTCTTGTTGACCACGATCCGGTACGCGTCGCGGGAGGCGTTGCAGGCGCGCGGGTAGACGTCGTACTCGTAGTAGGTGGCGTTGGCGGGCAGCTGCCCCTCGTAGTTGTAGAACCGGCCACCGGCGAAGTTGCACTGGCCGCCGCTCCAGGAGTACCAGCCACGGCTGGTCGGAAAGCTCTTCGCCGACCAGCCGGAGCGGGCGGTGCGGGCGTCGGCGCAGCGGGACAGCGTGCACGAGCTGTAGACGGCGGCCCGGGCCGGCTCGGCCAGCCGGGTGGAGACGGTGGACGGGGCGACGAGGGCGGCGGCGGCCACGGCGGTGACCAGGGCGGACGCGGCCAGGGCACGGCGGACGCGGGTGGCGGCGGCGCGGAACGGGGTCAAGGGATCCTCCTTGAGCGAGCCGACAAGACATCGACCAACATCGTTCGATGGTCGGCGCTCAGTCTGCCGAGGATCCTGCCCGGCGTACAGTCGCCGGCCGGCGACCACATCCCGAATCGCCGGTGAACACGCGATGGCGGGTGCGGACGGCGACCGTCCGCACCCGCCGACGTGCTCAGCGCGCGAACGCCTGGAACTCGGCGATCCGCACGTTCTGCGCCTGCGGGCTGGCCGTGGCGCAGTCGGTCGCCGCCCGGGGGTCGGCGTCCTGCTCACCGGCGTAGTCCGGTGCGCCGGTGCACTGGTTGGTCAGCACCTCGACCCGCAGGTGCGTGGCCTTCGTGCGCGGGATGTCGAACGACCGCAGGACCAGCTCCGGCGCGCGGGGACGGGGCGCCACGGCCGGGAAGGCGTCCGGTCGGCTGGTCCAGACCGGCCGGAAGTCGGCCGCGTCGGCGCAGGTCACCGACCCCGTCGCGGTGCACGCCAGGACCCGGAACTGGCGCAGCGCCGAGTACCGGCTCTGGGTGCCGGCGTCCGCGTCCCCGACCACCGGGGGCCGCAGCATGGCGCTGACCTGCACCCGGCGTACCTGCTGGAGGCCGCCGGCCAGGTCCACGGTGACCTGCCGGCCGGCGACCGGCGCGCCGAGCGACGCCCAGTTGGTGGCCTCGTCGTCGTCGGCGATCCGCGCCAGGTTGATCCCGTCGCCGCCGACCGTCGCGCCGGCGGTGGCCGAGGCCAGGTTGGGCCGCAGTGTCACCGCCAGCGTGCGGTTCTGGCCCGCCCTGACCTTCACCGGGCCGATCCGGGTGTGGCCGTAGCCGGGCGCCCGGACGACGAACTCGTACGTGCCGGGCACCAGGTCCACCCGGTCGGTCAGCGGGGTGGCCGCGTCGGTGTCCGCGACCGGCACCGCCCGCGCCTGGTAGCGCCCGACGTACAGCTGGGCGCCGGCCACCGGGCCGCGCTCGCCGACCGGCAGGAACCGCAGCGACCCCTCGCGGGCGTACGGCGAGGTGAAGCCCGGCGTCGGGTCGGGGTCGGCGTTGCCGACGCTGGCCGCGGTCTCGCCGAGGCCGCGCCCGGCGAAGGCGTTCCAGAGCAGGTCCTGGTTGGCCCCGCCGAAGCGGATCCGGTCGGCGGCGAGCATCGCGTCCCGGGCGTCGACCATGCTGACCTGGCTGACCGCCATCAGCAGGAACGAGTCGACGACGAGCTGGATCCAGCGCCGGTTGCCCGGGCAGGCGGTCACCTCGCGCGCCCCGGTCGCGCAGGCCTTCTGCACGGCCGGCGTGCCGGTGCCCCAGCGACGCATCATGGCCGCGCGGATGTCGGTGTTGGTGGCGCTCCAGACCTCGCCGGAGGCGTGCACCTGGAGACCGACGAGGTCGTAGTCGACCGAGCTGTAGTTGAGCGGGCTGGCGCTCATGTTGTAGTTGCGGATGCCCGCGTTCGGGTCTCCGGTGGTGTACTCGCCGATGGTGAAGCCGCGCCGGCCGGGCGCGGCGTACCCGTGCTCGTAGAGGTACTCCATGGCGAGCTGGTCCGACCAGCTCTCGCTCATGCCCTGCGGCGAGCTGACGCCCGCGCTCGGGCCGGCGATCATGCGGTTGGTGACCGCGTGGCCGTACTCGTGGGCGATCACCGACATGTCGAAGTCGCCGTCGACGCACGGCGCGTAGAACGAGCCGGCGATGGGCTGCCACAGGTACATGTTGGTGGTCGGCGCGACGCCGTCCGGCGGGGTGATCTGGTTGGCGTTGTTGCGGGCCGCGAACGTGGGCGGGCCCCCGCTGACGCCGCCGGCCTGGGCGTTGCCCTGCTCGGCGTCGCCGCCGAGGCCACCCCGGCCGAGGTTGTCCTGCTGGAGGTTCCAGGTCTCCTCGGTGAAGCCCAGGTGGTAGGTCCAGTCGTGCATCCGGTTGTGCATCGCGAACAGGTTGGCCCGGGCCGCGTCGATGTCGTTGGCCTGCGGTGAGGTGAACACCTCCGGGTCGCAGCGGCGCTCCTGCCACTGGTTGGTCCACGGGTAGTCGTACCGGCGGTCCGGGCGGGGCGTCGCGGTCTCGGTGCCGACGCTGAACGGGTCGTTGCTGAACCAGTTCTGCACCGCGATCGCGTTGTTGCCCTTGGTCGTGGTGGTGGACTGGCCGGTGGCCGGGTCCACGTCCCACGCCGGGTGCCCGGGCACGCCCACCACCTCGGCGCAGCCGCGCGCCGGCACGGCACACCACCGCTTGCGGGTGTCGACCGAGGACCTGTCGACCCGCGGCGAGTTCGGGAAGACCTCCCACGACGGATGGTCGGCGTCGTGGTCGATCAGGTCCTCGCGGACCAGCACGGCGCCGTCACGGGCGTCCACGTAAGTGGAGTAGGCGGCCGGGTCCGCACCGGTGGTGTCCGCGCCAAGGACCACCTCCCACGCCGCGCGCGGCCCACGGTCCGCGGTGGGCACCGCGACCAGCGAGGTACGCACGACCTGCGCGTCGGCGCGGCCGGCGTCGGCGACGGCGACCCGCCGGGCCTGGTCGGCGTCGATCGTGGCCGGGGCTGGCGTACCGGCGTCGCGGGCCAGCGAGGAGCTGACGTGCCACACCGCCCCGTCGCGTACGCCGACCGCCAGCATGCCGTCGACGGCGGCCGGCAGGTCCCCGAAGCGCTGCCGGAACAGCACGGTCGCGCCCTGACCCATCGGCGCGACGGTCAGCTGCTCCAGGGCGGCGGCGCCCTCGGCGGTCAACCCGAGCACGTCCCGGTTGGCCGTCACGTAGGCGCGGGCGGCGGCGGCCGGGTCGGCCGGCAGCCCGGTGGCGAGCGGCTTCCCGGTCGAGGTGAGCGTGGCCGGCGTACCGAAGTCGGTCCAGCGGACCCGCGCGCCCAGCGCGGCGGCCCGGTCCCGCTGCCGCTCGCTGGCGGCGACGCGGCCCTTCCGGTTGTCCTTGGCCTTGGTGTCGTGCCGGTCCCCCGGCAGGTGGTCGGGTGAGGCCGGGGTGCGGGCCTCCTCCCGGGGTGCCGCCTGACCGCCGGCTGCGGCGGTCAGGACCATGCCGGCTGCCATGAGCAGCGCGGTGGTCCCCGTCAACGCACGGGATGGTGTGCGCACGGTCCCTCCTGTCATCGTCGAACGGCGATGTCCGTCCCGCCATCCGACCAGGACGATCGACGCACCGACACCAGCCGAACATCCATTAATGACAGTTCGTCGATGGCTCAGGTGTCCGACGCCGCCGGCCCGCCCCGGCTCTGCTCGGGAGGGAGCCGCCGCGTCAGCGCCGCCGGACCCGCCGAGCCGGGTTTCCCGAGCAGGTGCCGCACCTGCTCCACCGAGCCCCCGCGGACACCGAGGCTCTCCCGGGCGGCCCGGTAGAACCGGTCTCGTCCCACGTCGGCCCGCTGGACCATCACCGACACGTCCGTGGGCGGACGGGGCAGTGCCCGCGCGGCCGACTCGATGTCACGGACCGCGTGCCGCCACTCGGCGGCCGCGCGCACGGTGGCCTCGTCGCCGAGCAGGAGCACCGCTTCCCAGGCCAGGGTGTGCCGGACGTCCATCTCGGCGAGCCGGCCCACCCCCTCGTCCCGGGCCAGCGCCGGCCGCCGGGCCCCGGGGCGGTGTTCGCCGAGCATCTGGGTCGCCACGGCGTGGATCTCCTTGACCGCCTTCGTCAGTTCCACGTACGCGTCGAGACGCCGCTCGTCCCACCGGACGGTCTGGCTACGGCGCCACCGGGTCCGTTCGTTCAGGCTTGTGGCGAGCATCGTGCCCGCCGTGCCGATCAGGACCCCGAGCAGGGCCGGCAGTTGCGTCGCAAGGTTCGCCGACACGCTCATGGACTCCACCCCACCCATCCACCCACGCGGTCACGCTATCGCGAGCCCGAGGGCTCTCCGCTCACCTGTGGACACCGCGCGGCGAACAGTGCGCCTCCACGATCCGACCGGCCCGTCAGGACGTGGTCAGGAACCTGGTCACCACGTGACGGAAACCCTGCGGATCTTCGACCCACGGCAGGTGGCCGGCCCCCACCAGGCCCACCCGCTCGGCGTTGGGCAACGCGCGGTGCAGCGAGTCGACGCCCCAGCGGGGGCGGATGTCCTCGGTGCCGTCGACGATCAGCACCGGCACCTCCAACGCTCGGCACCGCGCGGTCACGTCGGATTCGCTCAGCTCCCGCTTCGCCTCGGCGCCGAGAGCCCGGTTGCACTCCGCGTTCACTCCCAGCCACGGGGTGGCCATGTCGTCGGCGTGCCGCAGCGCGGTGTCGGGGACGGCGAAGTCGGCCGACCATTGCAGGACCGCCCGTTCGCGTTCCTCGGCCGGGGTGCGGACGCGGGCGCCTAGCGCCTCCCACCGGGGCAGGTGCGCACCGAGCCGCCGTCGCAGATTCCGCTCGTAGTGCGGGTGCCAGCCGCGATCGGCGTCGATGCCGGTGCCGGAGACGTAGATCAGGTGGCTGACCCGTTCGGGGTGGTCGAGCGCGTACCGCAGCGCCAGGTGCGCGCCCCACGAGTGGCCCAGCAGGGCCGCACGTGGGCCGGCCAGGTGCTCGCGTACCGCGTCGAGGTCGGCGACGAAGCGGTCGACCGCGTAGGGCCCGCGCCGCTCGGAGCGTCCGCACCCACGCTGGTCCCACCGGATGACGCGGGCGTGGTCGTCGACCAGCCGGGCGACCGGGCCGAGGTGGTCCCACATGCCCGGACCACCGTGGCACAGCACCAGGGGCGGCCCGGTGCCGGCCTGGTCGGCCCACAGCCGACAACCGTCATCGGTACGCACGTCCGCGGTCATCGCGACAGTATGGCGACTCGTGCGCCGGCCGGCGGGGCCTGCGGCGCGACGGCCGGTGTGGCACGTGGAACCTCGTGGTCGGCGACCGGTGGGTCGTCATCGACTGGGACAACGCCGGGCCGGGCTCACGCCTGTGGGACCTCGCCTACGCGGTGCACGGCTTCGTCCCGCTGTCGGCGCATCCTGACTGGCAGCGCACCGACGCGGGACAGCGGCTTCGCGCTCTCGTAGACGCGTACGGGCTGGACGAGCGGCAGCGCCGCGATCTGGTGCCGCTGCTGACCGTGCGCGCCCGGGCGATGCACGACTTCCTGCGGGATCGGGCCGCGCTCGGGGTCGAGCCGTGGGTGACCCACTGGCGGACCGGGCACGGCGACGCGTGGCGAGCCGACGCCGACTACACCGAGCGCCACACCGACCGGTGGATGAGGGCCCTGCTGGACTGAACCCCGGTTACGGCTCTCTCATCCAGGTCTTCGGGTCCGTCACGAAGACGCCCTTGCCCTGCTGCCGTCGGATCACCCGCAGCGCCTCCAGGCGGGCATAGGCCATCTGGACCGTTCCGTGGCTGACGCGGTAGTTCTCGCGCAGCTCGGCGATCGAGGGCAACTTGTCTCCCGGCTTCAGCTTCTTCGACCTGACATCGGCGATCACATCATCGGCGATGCGCCAGTAATCCGGCACTTCTCGCATGGCACTCCTCGCGTGGCAATCCGATTCGATCACACCGCGACGCGCCTAACAAGCAGCGTTGACTCTTCTGACATGTCTAGATATGTTGGAGAGGAGCCGGTCCTCGCGTGGCAACGAGTTCGGCTCATTCCCCCGGTCGGGGCGGGTGCGCGTGCCCGTCCCGACCCACCGCGTCGACCCTCCGCGCTTCCGCCTGCCCGCGAAAGGACCGCCGTGACCGAGGTGTATCGCTCCGGCCAGCTCTACGGCACCGGCCTCCCGGCCCGGATGACCCCGTACGAGGCGCGGACCCGCGCGTTCGACAGGCGCCGTCGCGGCGTCGACCACGATCAGGTGCACGCGTTCCAGAGCGAGGTCGCCGACGAGCTGACCGACCTGCACCGGCAGATCCGCCGGCTGACCGGGGAGAACGAGCGACTGAAGCGGGCCCTGCGCGACTGGCAGGTCATGCACGCCCGCGAGTGCCGCCCACCGCACCAGGGCCACTGGTAGCGATGCTTCCACAACCGGGTGACGTGCTGCGGATCGACGGCCACGCCTCGGTGCAGTTCGGCGGCGACCGCGCGTTGACGTTGCGGGTCGTGTCGGTGGGCCCCGAGCTGACGTACACCGGTTGGGTCTGGCTGACCGGCTACGTCATCGACCGGCGTGGGGTCGCCACCGCGCGGCGGGAGATCTTCGTCCAGCTCGCCGGGCTGCGCCGGGTCGAGGCGCCGGCGCGGCGGGCGGGTCGGTCGGGTCAGGTCGGGGTCCAGGCGAACAGGGTCCGGATGTCGGCGTCGGTCGGGGCCAGCGGCCGGGCCGGGAGGTAGGCGACCAGGTCGCGGCAAGTCGGCAGTGGCGTTGCGGACGCACACGGCGAGCGACGAGTGGAGCAGCGCCCGGACGGCCTGCGCCCGGGGCGCGGTCACGTCCTCCCGCAGCGGGCTCCACACCTCGGCCGGCTTCCATCCTGGACGGTCGGTCCCGTCAACGGGACCGACCGCAGGGGAACGCTACCAGACCGACACTGAGTCCCGTCAATAGGACTATCGAGCCCGGGATCCGGTCGGGCAGCCCCGCGGCGGCCCACGCCCGCGCGGCGACCCGCCACCGTCGGCCACTGTTGTTAGCGTGGAAGGGAGACCACCGTGCACGACGGTCCGCACACCCCTCACCCGCCCGACCCGCGCCGCCGGGTGGACGGCTGCCGCCCGGCGAAGAGGGGGTGCGATGACCGGAGAGCCGGAGGACCCCGGCCCGCGGCCGAGACCCGGGGTACCCGTCGACGGCTGGCGGCGGCGCTGGGCCGACCGGGCCCGCGCCCTCGGCAGCGCGGCCCGCTCGCGTACCCGGCGGTTCTGGGCCGGGGCACAGCCCACGCTGCGGCACCTGTGGTGGACCGAGGAGCCGGCCACTCCGGTGACCACCGTCGACCGGCGCTTCCCGGAGCCACTGGTGGTGCCGGCGCAGGGCCAGGTCTACGTGTTCCTGCTCCGCGCCACGTTCACCTGGTCGTCGGAGACCGCGCGACCGGAGCTGTTCGGCTGGTACGTCGACTACTTCCAGCCGCAGGCGACGCAGCGGCTGCACCGGCTGGCGGTGCGGTGCTCCGTGGAGGTGCCGCCGCACCGCCCGCGCGAGCTGCACACGGCCCTGACCGCGGCGTTGGCCGAGGACGACCCGCCCCCGTGGACGTACGCGCGGGGCGAGGTGACGTTCACCTGTGAGCCGGACGTGACGGTGCACCTGGACGAGCGGGTCCGTCGGCTGCTCCAGCCGTACTGGGAGCAGCGCATCGCGCTGGAGTGCGAGCGAGACCTGGCCCGCCGGCGCACCGAGTACGCCCAGGAGCGCGGCCGCAGCGAGCCGCCCTCGCCGGATCCGAGCCGACCGTCCGGCGACGCCACACGCCCGCCGGGCGCGGGTCCGACGCCCCGCCGCGGCCCACGCCCCGGTGACCCGGTGGAGGCGTTCACCCCGCTGGAGCCGCTGCTACCCCCACCCGCCCCCCGCCCCCGTCCCCCGGATGAGCCGAAGCCCCACGAGCCCTGATCGACGGACCGGGGCCAGAGCCGGCGGCGGGGTGGGTCAGCCGACCAGGGTGGCGTAGCGACCGTGGTGGTCGAGCAGCGTGTCGTGGGTGCCGGACTCGACGATCCGGCCGTGGTCGAGCACCGCGATGCGGTCGGCGTCGCGGACCGTGGACAGCCGGTGCGCGATGGTCACCACGGTCCGGCCCCGGGCCAGCTCGTCCAGCGCCCGCTGCACCGCGCGCTCGGTCTCGGTGTCCAGCGCGCTCGTCGCCTCGTCGAGCACCAGGATCCGCGGGTCGCGCAGCAGCGTGCGGGCGATGGCGAGGCGCTGCTGCTCGCCGCCGGAGAAGCGGTGACCGCGCGAACCGACCATGGTGTCGTACCCGTCGGGCAGTGCGCTGATGAGGTCGTGGATGCGGGCGGCGCGCGCGGCGGCCTCGATGTCGGCGTCGGTGGCGTCGGGCCGGGCGTACCGGAGGTTGTCCCGCACGGTGCCGTGCAGCAGGTAGGTCTCCTGGCTGACCACGCCCACGACGGCGGCCAGGTCGGTCAGGCGCAGGTCGCGCAGGTCGATTCCGTCGATGGTGATCCGGCCGGCGTCCGGGTCGTGCAGCCGGCTGAGCAGCGCGGCGAGCGTGCTCTTGCCCGAGCCGGTCTCCCCCACCAGGGCCAGGCTGGTGCCGGCGGGCACGTCCAGGCTGACCCCGGCCAGGGCGGCGGTGTCGCTGCCCGGGTAGCTGAAGGTGACGTCCTCGACGCGCAGGTGACCGCGGGCGGTGGCCGGGTCGAGCGGGACCGGGCGGGCCGGTTCGGCGACCTCGACGGGCAGGTCGAGGTATTCGAAGATGCGGGCGAACAGGGCGAGGGACGCGGTGAGCGTGACGCCCACGTTGAGCAGGCCCATCAGCGGCCGGAACAGGTTGCCCTGCAGGGCGGTGAAGGCGACCAGGGTGCCGATGGTGAGCGTGCCGGCGGTGCCGGGCAGGCCGGCGCCGAGGTAGATCACGGCGGGGATGGCCGCGAAGACGACGGTCATGGCGGCCATCCGCCAGCGGCCGGCCAGCTCGGAGCGCAGTTCCAGGTCGACCAGGCGGGCCGAGGAGGAGGTGAACCGGTCGACCAGGGCGGCGCCGGTGCCGAGCGTCTTGGCCAGGCGTATGCCGCTGACGGACAGCCCCTCCTCGATGGTCACGGTGAGGTCGGCCAGCTCCCGCTGACGCTGGGCGGTGATCTCCCGGCGCAGCCGGGCGACCCGGCGGGTGAGCCAGAGCGCGGGCGGCAGCACGATCGCCGAGACGAGCGTGAGCCGCCAGCTCAGCGCCAGCATGGCGATGGTGGTGGCGACGACTGTGGTGAGGTTGGCCGCGATCGAGGTGGCGGTGGACGTGACCACGGACTGCATGCCGCCGATGTCGTTGGTGATGCGCGACTGCACCTCGCCGGTGCGGGTGCGCACGAAGAAGCCGATCGACTGCCGCTGGAGGTGGGCGAACACGTCGGTGCGCAGGCGGTGCATGACCTCCTGGCCGACGCGGGTGGAGATCCAGGTCTGGGCGACGCCGAGCACGGCGGTGACCGCGGCGACCGCGACCATGCCGGCGACCAGCCAGGCCAGCAGCGTCAGGTCCCGGTCGGGCAGCGCCCGGTCGATGACGGTACGCAGCAGGAACGGCGAGGCCATCGCAATGACCGAGGACGCCACGATGATCGCCACCACGGCGGCGAGCGGGCGGCGGTGGGCGGCGAAGAGGCCGCCGATGCGGCGCAGCGAGACGTCGCGGGCCTGGGCCTTCTCGGCGGCGGACACGGTTCGGCCGGCTCCGCGGCCGTCGGGGGTGCGATCCAAGGGGGTGCTCCTCTGTCCCGGTAATGATGCTGAGGTTACCTCATCATGAGGGAACAACAGGAGTTGCTGCTACCGTATTCCCGTGACCGGCAGCGACGAGGAGAGCCTGGCCGAGACGTTCTGGGCGGTGGCCCGGCGGCTGCGCCACCAGACCAAGGGCGCGCTGGAACCCTGGGAGATCAGCCCCGGGCAGGCCCGGGCGCTCGGTGTCCTGCTGCGGCACGGCGCGCTGCGGCCCGGAGCGCTCGCCGAACACCTGCGCATCGCGCCCCGCTCCGCCACCGAGGTGGTCGACGGCCTCCAGGAACGAGGGCTGGTCGAGCGGCGGCCCGACCCGGACGACCGGCGGGCCACACTCGTCGCGCCGACCGCCGAGGGCGACCGGGTCGGCGCCGCCATCCGGGCGGCCCGGGCCACCGAGGCGGAGCGCTTCTTCGGCGCGCTCGACCCGGACGACCGGGCGGCGCTGACCCGGATCCTGCGCCGGCTGCGCGAGGAGTAGGACCGCCGGGTCAGCGGGCGCCGGTGGTGAGCAGGGCGGTGAGCGTACGGGCCATGGCGGCGCGGGCCGCCTCGACGTCGAGGCCCATCGCGTCGCGCATCATCGACCAGGCGGCCCAGGTGCAGGCGACGGTCACCGCGTCCAGCAACTGCGCCCGGCCCGGCCCGGCGTGCGCCAGCTCGGCGCCGAACACCGCCTCGATCTCCTGCCGGACCCGGACGATGGCGGCCTCCCGGTTGCGGCGTAGCTGGGGCGAGAACGGCTCCCGCAGCGCCGACGCACGGGCCGACGGCGCCAGCACCTCCAGCATCCGGGCCCGCTGGCCGCTGAACTCGGCGATGCGGGCGGCCAGCGGCAGCTCCGGCCGGACCGGTCGCCAGATCGCCGCCTGCCGCTCGCCGATGCGGCGCCCGGTGGCCGCGAAGAGCGTCTCCATGTCCTTGAAGTTGGTCCAGAGCGTGCGCAGCGACACCCCGGCCCGCTCGGCGATCCGCTCCCCGGTGGGCCGCAGGTCGCCGGCGTCGATGAGCGCCAGGTGCGCCTCGACGATCGCGGCCCGGGTCCGTTCCGCCCGCGCCGCCCGGCCGTCCACCCGGGCCGGCGGGTCGGTATCCACCTCGATCATGGGACGGCTCCCCCGTTCTCGACCGACGGCGGCCACTCTACGGGCGCGCCACCGGGCGGCCGTCACCCGGCCGCCCGGTACGCGTGCCGGTCAGGCGGTCGGCACGGCGTCCGCCGGCGGGGTGGTCGGCGGCTCGGTGAACTCGGTGACCGGGGCGTCGCCGTCGTCGGTGGTGTACGTCGGACCGAAGTACGTCTGCGCGCCGCCGGTCACCCGGCTCAGGCGTACCCCGCTGTAGCCGGCGTGCACGTTCTCGGCGTACCGGAAGGGGGTGAGGCCGGGCCCGCGGAAGCCGCCCTTGCGCACGGCCGCGACCAGCTTCTCCCGGGTCGGTTCGGGCCCGGCGGCGAGCAGGGCCTGGACGAAGGTGTACGCCATCGAGTAGCCGTAGATCGCGTTGCCGTCGACCGGGTTGCCCGCGTTGTACTTCTGATGGATCTTGGTGAACTCCTGGATCCACGGGTTGGTGGTGTCGCCCACCATCGGCAGGTAGTTGTCGGCGACCATCCCCTCCAGGATCACCTTCTTGTCGCCGAGCTGGGCCGACAGCGTGGTGTAGTCCGCGCCCACGTTGGACACCACCCACTGCGCCTTGAAGCCCTGCCCGGCGGCCTGCCCCATGGCCAGCGCGGTGAAGCCGGGGATGCTGGCCGAGATGACCACCTGGCAGCCGGCCGCCCGCAGCGCGCCGATCGCCGGCCCGACCTGCTGGTTGGTGGTGGTGTACGTCTGCTTCGCCGCCACCGGGCCGAGGATCTTCTCCACCCCGGCCAGCGAGTCGCGGCCGAAGTCGTCGTTCTGCCCGAAGTGGCACACCTTGGCGCCGGGGAACTCCCGCTTGACCCAGCTGGCCAGGATCTTGCCCTCGACCGTGTAGTCGGGCTGCCAGCCGAACGTCGTCGGGTACTTGTCCGGCTGGTTCCAGTTGCGGCTGCCGGAGGAGACGAACAGGTCCGGCACCTTCTGCGTCTTGACGAACTCCAGCACGTTGGTGTGCGTCGGCGTGCCCAGGCCGCCGAGCAGAGCGAAGACCTTGTCGTCGAGGACCAGCTTACGGACCACGTTCTCGGTGTTGGCCGGGTTGTAGCCGTCGTCCATGACCTTGTAGACGATCTTCCGGCCGTGCACCCCGCCCTTGCTGTTGACGTGCTCGAAGTACGCCTTGGTCGCGGCGGAGATCTTCGAGTAGCCGGGCGCGGCGGGACCGGTGAGCGGTTGGTGGGTGCCGATGACGACCTCGCCGTCGGTGACCCCGGGGACGTTCTCGGCGGCCTGCTTGGCGTCGTCGGCGCAGGCCGTCGACGCGGCCAGCAGGGCCAGGCCGGCGGCGGCCGCGAGAACGCGGCGGGTGGTGGGGCGCATGGTTCTCCAATCCGGTGCGGGTGGGTGGGACCGGTGGATCAGCGGTCCGGTGCGCGCCGGACGGTGGCGCGCAGCCGGGTGGCGAGGGCGCGGACGCCGGCCTGCAGGCCGCCCGGGGCGGCGAGCATGACGACGATGAGGATCAGGCCGAACACGGCGAGCGCGAGGTTGCCCTCCAGCCGCTGGGCCAACGCGGCGGGCAGGTCGAGGCGGTCGGTGAGCAGGCCGGGCAGATCCTGGAGGGCGACCAGCAGCAGCGCGCCCCAGACCGCGCCGGCCAGGCTGCCCAGGCCCCCGATCACGATGGCCATGAGCAGGAACAGCGACAGGTCGAGCGGGAACTTGCCCGGGGCGACGGTGGCGGTGAGCACCGCGTACACGCCGCCGCCGAGCCCGGCGCAGGCGGCGCTGACCACGAACGCGAGCACCTGGGTGCGGGCCACCGGAATGCCGGCGAGCCGGGCCGCCACCTCGTCGTCGCGGACCGCGCGCAGCGACCGGCCGAACCGGCTGCGGACCAGGTTGGCCAGCAGCACTATGGTCAGCAGCGCGGCGGCCAGCGCGATCCAGGCCAGCCAGCGCTCCGGCTGGAAGTACGCGCCGAGCGCGGCCGGCGGGTTCTGCGCCGGGAAGCGCAGCCCCTGCTCGCCGTTGAACACGCCGGTGAAGATCGTGGTCACCGCCGGCACCAACGTGGCCACGGCCAGCGTCACGCCGGCCAGGTACGGCCCGCGCAGCCGGGCCGCGGCCAGCCCGACGACGAGCCCGCCCAGCGCGGTCACGGCGACGGCGGCCAGCAGCGACCCGGGCAGGATCCACCACCCGCGCACGGCCCGGTCGTCGAGCCCCTGCTGGACCAGGGCGACGGTGTAGGCGCCGGTGGCCATCAGCGCGCCGTGGCCGAGCGAGAGCTGGCCGTTGAGCCCGACCAGCACGGTGTAGCCGGCGGTGACGCAGAGGAACGCGCAGACCCGCGCCACCTGGAGGTTCTGGTAGGGCGGCAGCTGGTTGGTCAGCAGCACGACGAGCGTGCCGGCGAGCACCGCCACGGCCAGGTGCCGCAGCAGCGTCGCCGAGCGCGGGCCGCCGCCGGCCGGGGCGCCGGGCAGCAGCCGGCGCAACGCCGACGGCGGGACCGGTTCGGTGCGGGTGGTGGTCACACGTGCCTCGCTCTCGCCGCGGAGAAGAGCCCGCCGGGGCGGACCAGCAGGACGGCCAGCAGCAGCACCAGCACCGCCAACGGCGTGGTGTCCGGTCCGAGGTAGCCGGTGACGTAGGACAGAATCAGCCCGACCAGCAGGCCGCCGACCACCGCGCCGACCGGGCTGTCCAGGCCGCCGACCACGGCGGCGGTGAACGCCACCACGAAGACCAGGTCCATGGCGTGCGGGTGCAGGCCCAGGCCGGTGGGGACGACGAGCATGCCGGCGAGCGCGCCGACCCCGGCCGCCAGCGCCCAGCCCAGCGTGAGCATCCGGCCGACGCTCACGCCGAGCAGCCGGGAGACCTCGGGGGCGAACGCGGCGGCCCGCATCCGCAGGCCGACCGGCGTGCGGGTGAACAGCAATGCGAGCAGCACCACGACCGCCAGCGCCGCGCCGAGCACCCAGAGGTCGTACGGGGACAGCGCGGCGACCCCGCCGACGGTGAGCGCGTCGGTGTCGAACGGGGTGGCCGCCGGCCGGTATCCGTTGCCGAAGACCATGCCGAGCACCGCCTGGATCAGCAGCACCAGCCCGAGCGCGACGATCACCTGGTTGAGCGGGCCGGCGGTGCCGACGAAGCGCATCAGCACCCGCTCCACGAGCGCGCCCAGGGCCAGGCCGGACAGCACCGCGGCGGCCAGGCCGAGCCAGTAGGAGCCGGTGGCGCCGGCGACCGCGTAGCCGACGTACGCGGTGGCCACCGCCATCGCGCCCTGGGCGAAGTTGACCACCCGGGCGGCCCGCCAGATGAGCACCAGCGCGAGCGCGAACGCGGCGTAGACCGCGCCCGCGGCGAGCCCGTCGAAGGTGAGGAACCAGAACCGCTCCATCCGCGACCCTTCCCGCTCGCCGGTCAGAACCCGAGGTACGCGTGCCGCAGCCGGTCGTCGTCGCGCAGCCGGGCCGCCGGCGCGGCGGTCACCACCCGGCCGAGCGACATGACGATCCCCTGGTCGGCGACGGCGAGCGCGGTGCGCACGTTCTGCTCGACCAGCAGGACGGTCAGCCCCTGCTCGTCGCACAGTCGCCGCAGCAGCGCCATGATCTGCGCGGTCACCCGGGGGGCCAGCCCGAGCGACGGCTCGTCGAGCAGCAGCAGCCGGGGCCGGGCGATCAGCGCACGGCCGATCGCGAGCATCTGCCGTTCCCCGCCGGAGAGCTGGTGTCCGAGGTGGTCACGCCGGTCGGCCAGGGCCGGGAAGAGCGCGTACACCTCGTCCCGGGCGCGCCGGGCGTCGGCCCGGTCCCGCCGCCACAGCCCGCCCAGGCGCAGGTTCTCCGCCACGGTCAGCTCGGTCACCACCCCGCGTCCCTCGGGCACGTGGGCCAGGCCGCGCCGGACCAGGTGCTCGACCCGGACGCCGCGCAGGTCCTCGCCGGCGTACCGGATTCTTCCGCCGGTGGGCCGCAGCAGGCCGGAGAGCGTGCGCAGCAGCGTGGTCTTGCCGGCGCCGTTGGCGCCGAGCACGGCGGCGACGGTGCCGGCCGGCACGCTGAACGCCACGTCCCGCAGCACCGGCACCGGGCCGTAGCCGGCGTCGAGCGCCTCGACCTCCAGCACCGCGGTCACGTCGTGCCCCCGGTCCCGGTCGGCACGTCGGCGCCGAGGTAGGCCTCAGTGACCCGTGGGTCGTCGCGGATGCGCTCCGGCGGGCCGGCGGCGATCACCCGGCCGAAGTCGAGGACCACCAGGTCGTCGCAGACGGACATGACCAGGTCCATGTGGTGCTCGACGAGCAGCACGGCACAGCCGTCGTCGCGCTCGGGCAGGGCCCGGACCAGCTCGGCCAGCTCGGCCACGTCGTCGGCGCCGAGCCCGCCGGCCGGCTCGTCGAGCAGCAGCAGTCGGGGCCGGGCGATCAGCGCGCGGGCCAG
>NZ_CADEAU010000083.1 GCF_902825405.1 Micromonospora maritima
GGCTCGCCGCGGCCGGACAGCAGCACCAACCGGGGTACGCCCCGGCGGGCCGCCATCCCCGCGAGCGCGCCGACCGCGGCCGCCGCCCCGGGGACGGCCAGGTCCGGCTGGTAGGTGACGTACACCGCGTCGACGTCGTGCAGGGCCGGCCGCCAGGTCCGGTCGTCGTGCCATTCGAAGCGCTCGGCGGGGAGGGAGGACCGCCGGGACGCCGCCCGGACGCGGATTCCGCGGCGGCGCAGCGCGCGTACGGCCCGGCTGCCCGTCTTGCCCGTCGCGCCGATCACGAGCACCCGATCCGGCGGGTCCGACTGGTGCGTGGAGGAAGGTCTCATGCCGTCGAGCAAACCCGACCCGGATGAGACGCTCCATGGCTCAGATCGTCAAGAACCTTGGCGATCGTCTAACCTCGCGGCATGGACGCGATGAGCATGCTCCTCGACAACCACCGAGGGCGGGGAGCCTTCGTGCTGCGTTGCGTCATGGCGCCGCCCTGGGCGGTCCGGATCGAGGACGGCGCTGCGGTCGGCATCCTGGTGATGATGCGGGGGCAGGCCGTCGTCCGGCGCGCCGGCGCGCCTCCCGTGCTGCTGTCGCCCGGCGACGTGGCCGTCCTCAAGGGCCGCGAGCCCTACACGCTCGCCGATTCCCCGACCACCCCGGTCGGCCTGGTGGTCGGGCCGGGGCAGCGGTGCCGGACCGTGGACGGGCAGGACGTCCGGACGACGCTGGGCCTCGGGCTGCGGACCTGGGGCAACAGCCCCGACGGCCCCTGCGCCTTCCTGACCGGCACCTACGAACTGCCCGGTCAGGTGACCGGCCGCCTGCTCGACGCCGTCCCCGACGTCGTCGTCGTCCCCGCCGCGGAACGGGACACCGGCCCGGCCCGCCTGCTCGACGAGGAGTTCGACCGGGACGCGCCGGGTCAGGACGTCGTGCTGGACCGCCTGGTCGACCTGGTCCTGGTCAGCACGCTGCGGACCTGGTTCGCCCGGCCGACGTCCACCGCGCCGGCCTGGTGGCGGGCCCAGGAGGACCCGCTGATCCGGGACGCGCTGCGGCTGATGCACGACCGGCCGGGGGAGGCGTGGACGCTGGGCGGCCTGGCCGCGGCGGTCTCGGTGTCGCGCGCCACGCTCGCCCGCCGGTTCACCGACCTCGTGGGGCAGCCGCCGATGACGTACCTCACGGAGTGGCGGATGACCGTCGCCGCCGACCTGCTGGCGAACACCACGCTCAGCGTCGAGTCGATCGGCCGTCGGGTCGGGTACGCCAGCCCGTTCGCGTTCAGCACCGCGTTCAAGCGGTGTCTCGACATCGCGCCCACCGACTTCCGCAGGCGGCGCGGGTTCGGCCCCGACCAGCCCGAGGTACGCGCGGAGCCCGCCGGCTGACGGCTTCGCGCCGGCGTGCGTGAACGTGCCACCAGGCGTCCGCATTCGATTCGGCGGGCGTGTGCGACGTCGTCGAGGAATCGTCTCGGCAAAGCCGCGAACATTGTTCGTGCTACGCTTTTCCGATGTTCGGCAGGGCGCTCATTCTCTTTCTTTCGGTTCTTCCCAAACACGCGCTCAGTCGCGGCGCCGGTTGGATCGCCAACCGCACCATTCCCGTTCCCCTGCGTGGGCCGGTCCACCGCGCCTACAGTCGGGTGTTCGGTGCGCGCCCGGAGGAAGCCGCCCTCCCCGTCGAGCAGTACCCCACTCTCAACGCGTTCTTCACCCGCACCCTGAGGCCGGGCCTGCGTCCGGTCGCCACCGGGGCGATCGTCTCTCCGGTCGACGCCACGGTCGGCGCCTACGGCGAGGTGCGCTCCGACACGCTCGTGCAGGCCAAGGGGCGTGACTACTCCCTCGCGGCCCTGCTCGGCGACGGCGAGTCGGCGGACCGGTTCGAGGGCGGCACCTATGCCACGTTGTACCTCTCACCCAAGGACTACCACCGCATCCACGCGCCGGTCGCCGGCGACATCACCGCGGCCGCCTACATTCCCGGGGAACTCTGGCCGGTCAACGTCGCCGCGGTCGCGAACGTCGCCAACCTGTTCGCCGTGAACGAGCGGATCGTGGTCGGGATGGACGGTGCGCGCGGCGGTCGGGTGGCAGTCGTCCCGGTCGGCGCGACGATGGTGGGAATGACGCGCCTGGCGTTCGACGACCTGCACACCAACGCCCGCCGTCGGGAGGTGCGGCACCGTCGGTACGATCCGCCCGTCCGGATCGAGACCGGGGCCGCGCTCGGGCACTTCGAGTTCGGGTCGACGGTCGTGCTGGTGTGTTCACCGGACGCCGGGACCATCGAGCCGCTCACGGTCGGGGCCACCGTCCGGATGGGTCAGCGGCTGGGCCCGCTGCCGTCGCGCTGAACCGCGCCGTCGTCGGCCGACGCACGGTACCGCGGTTTCCGTGCGCTTTTCGCCAGGGCCCGACACGCGCGTCACGCGGTGCGTCGGCGACAACGTCGAACCGGCGTACGCCATTTCTTCGGGAACAATTTCTTGTCCGGTGAATGGCGCGGTGCCGGCTCCCTTTCGCGGACGGAACAGCCGTCAGTCTGGATCGGCTGTTTCCCGGCGCAGGGCCGCCTCGATCCGGTGCAGCGTGGTGGTCATGCCCGCACGGAGGTGGGCGGCCCGGTCGCGTACGCCGACGGCGTCCTGGAACCGGCGGACGATCGCCATCTGCGGTGTCGCCCGGGTCATCGACTCGGTGATCCGGGTGCCCCCCTCGACCTCCTCCAGCTGGTAGCGCCAGGACGACGACGACGGCCAGTCGGTGGTGAAGGCGAACGCCCGGCCCGGCGTGGCTTCGGTGACCGTGGCGCTCATGCTCCACCGGTAGAGCCGGCCGATCCGGTTGCGGCCCCGGAACCGGCGGCCGGGCTCGATCCAGCCGGCGGCATAGGTCTCCGGACTCCACTCGCCCATCCGGGTGATGTCGCTGATCAGGGCGTAGACGCGGGCGGGGGAGGCGGGGACGGTGTGGGTGACGGTGACCGCGAGCGCGGGGTGCTCGGCGAGATCGGCGATCAGGTGACGGGCCAGGCGGGCCGACGACGCGGGGTTCTGGCCGGTGTAGAGACTGCGGTCCACCGTGACGTGCGGCCGTAGCGGGAACCGGCCCTTGACGTAGCGGGCGCCCCGCTCGACGAGCCGGTCCTCCAGGAGCCACGGCGCCTTGCGGGCGAAGCGGTTGAACAGCTCCTCCCGGTTGGACAGCGCGGTCATGAGGTAGCCGGCGAACGGCCAGGAGCCGTCCTCGTCGCCGGCGGCCAGCAGCGCCGCGGGCGCGTGGCAGAGCAGCGCGAGTGGCCTGCCGGAGCGCAGCCGGCGGGTGAGCAGGGCGCCGGAGACGGGGTCGACGGCGAGGTCCTCCATCGGGCCGTGCCCGCCCGGGTAGAAGACCAGGTCGAAGTCGTCGGGGTTCATCTCGGCCAGCACCCGGGGGTGGGCGAGTGTGTCGGCGTGCGCCGCGAGGTACCGGCGGTGCCGTCGGGTCCGCCACGGGCTTCCGGCGAGCGGACCGAGACTGAGCCGGTCGACGGTGGGCGCGACGCCGCCGGGGGTCGCGACGGTGACCTGCCAGCCGGCTTCGGTGAACAGCCGGTGCGGCTCGACGAGTTCCTCGGCCCAGTAGCCGGTCGGGTGCCGCGTGCCGTCGCGCAGGGTCCAGTGGTCGGCGGCCGAGACGACCATCAGCACCGTACGCATCGTCGCACCCCCAGATCCGAACCATCCGGTTCGGTATCAGGTCTACCATCCCCGAGCGCCGATATCAAACCGTGCGGTTCGGTTCGGTGGTGGGCGACGCTCAGCCCGCCGGCTCCCGGTCCGCCGGCCCGGGACGAACCAGGCGCTCGGCCGCCCGGCGCACCTCCGCCCGGTGATCCACCGCCGGGCCGTCCTCGTCCGCGGCGACCTGGTGCAGGTCGACGGGGGCCATCAGCCAGGAGGTGGCCACCGCGATCAGCGTCGCCAGCAGGTGGTGCGGTGCCCACACCGGATCGGCCAGACCCGCCTGCTGTGCCCGGCGTACCACCTCGATCTTGTGGCGGTAACCGGCCAGGCGCCGATCCGGCAACCGTGCCGCCCGCCCGTGCTCGTGCAGCCACGCCCACACCGCGATGCGTTGCAGGTCGGGACGGGCGGCGAAGGTGTCGTGCAGGCGCACGGCGTAGTCGACCAGGTCGGTGCCGATCGGCACGACCCGGGACAGCTCCTCCAGGCCGACCTGCATCACCTCGTCGAAGAGCGCGTCCTTGTCGCCGAACCACGCGTAGATGCGTTCCTTGCTGGCTCTGGCGTCCGCGGCGATCCGGTTGATCCGGGCCCCCTCCACGCCGTGCCTGGCGAACTCCGCCATCGCCGCCCGAACCACCCGCTGCCGGGTCTCCAGGCCCCGTGCCTGCGCCGCCCGAGAGGTCATCCGGCCACGCTATCCCAGCCCACACGGCCTCCGTCGCTGGCGGGCCCGGTGGTGGACCGGGCCCCACCCGGTGCCGCGTGCCGGTCCGGGTCCCGTCTCCGGCCGGGTCGCGCCGAGCGGATTGCTACCATGACCGGCACAGGCGTCGATCCGGCCATCACCGGGAAGCCTCCGGAAGAACGGGCAGCTCCTCGCCCCACTAGAACCGGACGTCAGCGGCACGTCACGCCGTGGGAATCGAGAGGCGCCCGCTTCGTCGGGCGCAAGCGGGGTGGTACCGCGGATCCCTGGTCAGGTGCCCGGGCTTCGTCCCCGCGTGGGTGTCGCGTCACGGCACCCGTGCGAGTGGCGACGAAGCGCAGGGGGAGCCATGGAATCGCCGTTCACGGCACTGCCCACCAGGATCGATCTCGGTGAGCTGGACCGCCGGGTCATCGAGTGGTGGCGTGCCAACGACGTGTTCGCCCGCAGCCTGGCGCGCACGGCCGACGGGACGCCGTGGGTGTTCTACGAAGGGCCGCCGACGGCCAACGGCACCCCGGGCACCCACCACATCGAGGCGCGGGTGTTCAAGGACCTGTTCCCCCGGTACCGGACCATGCGGGGCTACTCGGTGCCCCGGCGCGCCGGCTGGGACTGCCACGGCCTCCCCGTCGAACTGGCCGTCGAGAAGGAACTGGGCCTGAGCGGGAAGCCCGACATCGAGAAGCTGGGCGTCGCGGAGTTCAACGCCCGCTGCCGCGAGTCCGTGCTGCGGCACGTCGACGAGTTCACGCAGCTCAGCGAGCGCATGGGCTACTGGATCGATCTCGAGCACCCGTACGAGACGATGTCGTCGGAGTACGTGGACAGCGTCTGGTGGTCGCTCAAGCGCATCCACTCCGACGGGCACCTGGTCGAGGACTTCCGGGTGGCGCCGTACTGCACCCGCGACGGCACGACGCTGTCCGACCACGAGGTCGCGCAGGGGTACGAGACCGTGACCGACCCGTCCGTCTACGTGCGGTTCCCGCTGCTCGGCCCGGTGGACGGACACGAGGGCGCGGATCTGCTGATCTGGACCACCACGCCGTGGACGCTGGTGTCCAACACCGCGGTGGCGGCGCACCCCGACGTGACGTACGTGGTCGCCCGCACCGGGCAGGGCACGTTCGTGGTCGCCGAACCGCTGGCGCGGCGCGTCCTCGGCGAGGACGTCGAGATCCTGGCGTCCCTGCCCGGGTCCGCGCTCGAAGGGCTGTCCTACGAGCGCCCCTTCGACCTGGTGGACATACCCGACGCGCACCGGGTGGTGCTCGCCGACTACGTCACGACCGAGGACGGCACCGGCCTGGTCCACCAGGCGCCGGCGTTCGGCGCCGAGGACCTCGCGGTCTGCCGCGCCTACGGCCTGCCGCTGGTCAACCCGATCGCCCCGAACGGCCGGTTCCGCAGCGACGTCGACCTGGTCGGCGGGGTGTTCTTCAAGGACGCCGACGCGCTGCTCATCGAGCGCCTCGCCGAGCACGGCAAGCTGTTCCGGCACGAGCCCTTCGAGCACCCGTACCCGCACTGCTGGCGTTGCCACACCCCGCTCATGTACTACGCCCAGCCGTCCTGGTACATCCGGACCACCGCGGTCCGGGACGCGCTGATGCGGGAGAACGAGGGCACGACCTGGTACCCGGAGCACATCAAGCACGGGCGGTACGGCGACTGGCTGAAGAACAACATCGACTGGGCGGTGTCCCGGTCCCGCTACTGGGGCACGCCCCTGCCGCTGTGGCGCTGCCCGGACGGTCACGTCACGGCGGTCGGCTCGCGCGCGGAACTCGGCGAACTGGCCGGCTCCGACCTGTCCGACCTGGACCCGCACCGCCCGTACGTCGACGCGATCACGTTCGCCTGCCCCGACTGCGGCGCAACCGCGACCCGGGTGCCGGAGGTGATCGACGCCTGGTACGACTCCGGCGCCATGCCGTTCGCCTCGCTGGGCTACCCGCACGTGCCGGGCAGCGAGGAGGCGTTCGAGAAGACGTACCCCGCGCAGTACATCTGCGAGGCCATCGACCAGACGCGGGGCTGGTTCTACACGCTCATGGCGGTGGGCACCCTCGTCTTCGACCGGTCCCCGTACGAGAACGTGGTCTGTCTCGGGCACATCCTGGCCGAGGACGGCCGCAAGATGAGCAAGCACCTGGGCAACATCCTGCTGCCGATCCCGCTGATGGACCGGCACGGCGCGGACGCGGTGCGCTGGTTCATGGCCTGTTCCGGCTCGCCCTGGTCGCCGCGGCGGATCGGCGCCGGGCCGCTGGACGAGATCGTCCGCAGGATCCTGATGACCTACTGGAACACGGCGTCGTTCTTCTCCCTCTACGCGTCGCACACCGCGTGGCGTCCGCAGGACGCGCGCCCGGTCGGTGAGCGTCCGGTCCTGGACCGTTGGATCATCGGCGAGGTCCACGCGCTGTGCGCCGCCGTGGACGACCGGATGGAGAACTACGACACGGCCCGGGCCGGGCGGCTGCTCGCCGAGTTCATCGACGACCTGTCCAACTGGTACGTGCGGCGGTCACGCCAGCGGTTCTGGGAGGGCGACCAGGACGCGCTGGCCACCCTCTACCAGTGCCTCGAGATCCTGACCCGGCTGCTCGCCCCGTTCATCCCGTTCCTCACCGAGGAGGTGTGGCAGCAGGTCGTCCGCCCCGGGGACGGGTCGGCCGCGGAGTCGGTGCACCTGGCGACCTGGCCGCGCCCCGACACGGAGCTGATCAGCCCCGAGCTGTCGTCCCAGGTGGCCACCGCGCGGGCCCTGGCCGAGGCCGGGCGTGCGGCGCGCAAGGCGAGCGGCCTGCGGATCCGACAGCCGCTGCGCCGTGCGCTCGTCGGCCTGCCGGCCGACACGGTCCTCCCGCAGCCGCTGCTCGACGACATCGGCGACGAGCTGAACGTCAAGGTGCTGGAGCCGCTGGACGCGGACACCGGGGTCATCGACGTCCAGGTGAAGCCGAACTTCCGGGAGCTGGGCCGGCGGTTCGGCCGGGACACCCAACAGGTCGCCAAGGCCGTCACGGCCGCCGATCCCCGCGAGCTGGTCGACGGCGTCCGGAAGGCGGGCGTCTTCGCGCTGTCGGTCGGTGGCGAGCAGGTGGACGTGGGCCCGAACGACATCCTGGTCACCGAGGTGCCGCGGACCGGCTGGGTGGTGGAGTCCCAGCGCGGGGTGACGATCGCCCTGGACACGGAGATCACCCCGGAGCTGGAGGCCGAGGGCACCGCCCGCGACGTCGTCCGGCTCGTGCAGCAGGCCCGCCGGGACGCGGACCTCGACGTCTCCGACCGGATCGTGCTGTCGATCGCCGGACCGGCGGCGGTCCGGGCGGTGATCTCCGCACACCGGGACCTGATCGCGCACGAGACCCTGGCCATCTCCGTGACGCTCGTGGACTCGCTGTCCGAGGGCTTCCCGGGCACCGTCGGCGGCGGCGAGGAGATCCTGGTGCACGCCCTACGGGCCTGAGGCGGAGGCGGTGCCGCGGCGGAACGAGGCCGCGGCACCGCCCGCACGGCGGTCAGGGGCGGGGGAAGACCGGCACCGGTTGGTCCTCCGGGTCGAGGTCGAGCCCCGCCGGCCCGATGATCCGCGGGTCGGGTACGCCGACCACCGAGGCGTCCTTGCCGGCGTAGTCGAAGCGGTGCAGCACGTGGCGCATCGCCTCCAACCGGGCCCGTTTCTTGTCGTTGCTCTTCACCACGGTCCACGGGGCGTCGGCCGTGTCGGTCCAGAAGAACATCGCCTCCTTGGCCTCGGTGTAGTCGTCCCAGCGGTCCAGGGAGGCGAGGTCCATCGGGGAGAGCTTCCACTGCCGTACCGGGTCGACCTTGCGGATGACGAAGCGGGTGCGTTGTTCGTTGCGGGAGACCGAGAACCAGAACTTGACCAGCCGGATGCCGGAGCGCACGAGCATCCGTTCCAGGTCCGGCGCCTGGCGCAGGAACTCGAGGTACTCCTTGCGGGAGCAGAAGCCCATCACCCGCTCCACGCCGGCCCGGTTGTACCAGGACCTGTCGAACAGCACGATCTCCCCGGCCGCCGGCAGGTGCGCCAGCCAGCGCTGGAAGTACCACTGGCCGGCCTCCCGCTCGTCCGGCTTCTCCAGGGCGACGACCCCGGCGCCGCGCGGATTGAGGTGTTCCATGAAGCGCTTGATCGTGCCGCCCTTGCCGGCGGCGTCGCGGCCCTCGAAGAGGATCACCACCCGTTCACCGGTGTCCTTCACCCAGTCCTGGAGCTTGAGCAGCTCGATCTGGAGCACGCGCTTCTGGCGGTCGTACGCCTCCCGGTCCAGCCGCTCGTCGTAGGGGTAGCCGTCGCGCCAGGTCTCCACCGGGCGACCGTCGGGCAGCAGCAGCACCGGATCGTCGTCGTATCCGTCACGTACCTGGTAGTCGGCGTCGAGGTCCAGCAGCGCAGCGTCGGCCATACCGACCGTACCTACCCCGCCGGACCAGCGTCGACGCCTCCCGACAGGGGGGAGGTGGCGCCGATTGTGCGGTCGATAGGGGTCTGCACGCGCCGGCGTTCCCGGCATCATCGGCCTGCGACGACCGCCCGGCCGACCCGCCGGTGCCGGCTGCCGGATCGCACACTGACCGTCGGTGGAGGGAACTGCCGTGTCGACTCGTCGTCAACTGCTGCGCCTGGGCGCGGCGTCGGGCATCGTCGGGGCGACCGGCGGCCTGGCCGGCCTCGCCGGACAGCTGGGCGCGACCCCCGCCACCGCGGAGGCCGCCGCGCCGACGGCCGCGCCCGTCACCCCGTTCACCGTCCCGCTGACCGTGCCGCAGACGCTGCGCCCGGTGCTGCGGACCGCCACCACGGACTACTACTCGGTCACCATGCACCGCAGGCGACTGGAGATCGTGCCGGGCACCCGTACCGAGGTGTTCACCTACAACGGCGACCTGCCCGGCCCGACCATCCGCGCCCGGTCCGGCCGGCGGGTGGTGGTACGCCAACGCAACCGGCTCTCCATGCCCACGGCGGTGCACCTGCACGGTGGCGCCACCGCTCCCGAGGACGACGGCTCGGGCGACGCCACGATCCCGCCCGGTGGCGAGCGCGTCTACACCTATCCGAACCGGCAGCCGCACGCCACGCTCTGGATGCACGACCACACCCACCACATGGAGGCCGAGCACCTCTACCGAGGGCTGTCGAGCCTCTACCTGCTCACCGACCGCACGGAGGAGGCGCTACCGCTGCCCGCCGGCCGGTTCGACGTGCCACTGGTGCTGCGCGACGCCCACCTGGACGCCGACGCCCAGCTGGTCTGGACCATGGACGACGCCGACAACCGGACCACCCTGCTGGTCAACGGGCGGCCCTGGCCGCGCTTCGAGGTGCAGGCCCGCCGCTACCGCTTCCGCCTGGTCAACGCCAGCAACCTGCGGTTCTTCCTGCTCCGGCTGGCCGACGGCGGGGACATCACCGTGATCGGCTCGGACGGCGGGCTGCTGGAGGCGCCGGTCACCATGCCGTACCTGCTGTTCTCACCCGGCGAGCGGCTCGACGTGGTGGTCGACTTCGCCCGCTACCAGCCGGGCACCTCCGTGGTGCTGCAGAACCTGATGGGGCCGGGTCCGGCCGAGCAGGTGGGCCAGGTGATGCGCTTCGACGTCGTGCCGGCGAAGGGGCGCGACCGGACCTCGGTGCCGCAGCGGCTGCGTACCCTGCCCGCGCTGCCCGCGCCGACCGTGCGGCGCAGCATCGAGCTGCGGATGGACGAGGCGGGGTCCGGCGGGCACCGGGCGTACATCGACGGGAAGGTCTTCGACCCGGCCCGGATCGACACCACCATCGCCTGGGGCAGCACCGAGGAGTGGACGGTGACGAACGCCAACACCCTCATGCCGCACAACTTCCACCTGCACCTGGTGCAGTTCCGGGTGCTCGACCGCAACGGCGCGCCGGCCGACCCCACCGAGTCCGGCCTGAAGGACACCGTGATCGTCTGGCCCGGGCAGAGCGTCCGGCTCCAGGCGACCTTCGACAGCTGGCGCGGCGTCTACCCGTACCACTGCCACATGGTCGACCACAGCGCGATGGGGATGATGGCCAACCTCCGGATCGTCTGAGCCGGCGGGCAGGAGACGACCACCGACCTGCGCCGGCCGGAGCGGGGCCGGGGGCGGCCCGGCGCGTGCGGGCCGCCCCCGGCGTCACTGCTACCGGTTGCCGTCGACGACCGGCGGGACCAGACCGACGTACGTCAGCGCGGCTCGGCCGCCGACCACCGCGACGTCCAGGGTGCAGGCGTCCAGCCACTCCTGCCGGACCTTGTACTGGAGGCAGGTGGCCTCGGCCCGCTTGCGGAGTTCCTCGCCGAGGTCGCGGGCGAAGAACGGCGCGGACGGGTTGCCGGAGGCGACCGCGCCGCAGGGCGCCAGCAGGGTCCGGATCGGGGCGACCCGCCAACTGGCGCCGAAGCGCTGGTAGAGGTCGTCGAAGGAGAGCGGGACGGCGAACTGGGTGCCGTCCCTGGCGGCGAGGCGCTTGGGATTGCCGTCGGGGTTGCCGAGCAGGCCGACCACGGGCGTCGGGTACGTGCCGAGGCCGACCGCCACGTCGATGTAGCCGCTGTTGACCGTCACCCGGATGCTGTTGCCGCCGGAGTCGGTCACCACGTACACGTTGCCGATGCGGTGGATGTCCACGCCGGAGGGCAGATGCAGCGCGCCGTCGGACGGGAGGTCCCTGGTCCGGCCGTCCACGACGAGGCTCTTGCCGTCGCAGAGCGCCACCTTGGTGCTGCCCATCCGCGTGGCGACCGAGCGGTCGACCGAGGCGTTGGGCCAGGTGGGCGCGCCGGACGCCTTGCGGGTCTGCACCTCGAAGCCGCTGCCGGCCTGCGCCTCGACGAAGTCGCCGGAGGCCTGGAAGTCGTAGAGCAGGCCGGCGAACGTGTGCTGGTGGGTGTCGCCGATGACGGAGGCCGCCGCGCAGTTGGTCGCCGCGCCGCCGGCGGTGTTCTCCACGAAGACCACGGCCGGGCCGGGCGCGGTGGCGGCCGGCGCGGGCGAGCCGAAGTTGAGGTTGTTGGTCTCGCCGGTGAAGCCCTGGGCCACGCAGATCGGGGCGGCGGTGCCCCCGTAGGTGATCCTCGTCCGGACGTTCAGCGACGCGCCGGCGTTGAAGGTGGCCGCGCCTCCGCCGTCGCTGTTGCCGCCGTAGCCGAACACGTTGAACTCGGACGTGGTCCAGCCGGCCGCCGCGTTGACGGAGTTGGAACCCGCCGCGGTGTACGCGGTGGCGCCCACGAACAGGGTGGCGCTGTCACTCGTCGCGCTCACCGTGCCGGTCAGCCGCAGCGCCCCGAGGTTGGTGATCGGCTGGTTGGGCACCGCGGTCGCGCCCGGGCTGTTGCGGTAGCAGTAGATGTCGGGGTCGCCGGTGAACGAGAACTGGGTCCAGCCGCCGGCCGGGCAGGCCGCGTTGTACTGCAGGAGCCAGTACTGGATGAACACCTGGCCGCTGGAGCCGTTGTTGGCGTAGACGAACTGCTGCCAGCCCCGGCATCCGGCGTTGGGCGATCCGGCGCAGGCCGTGCTGGCGAAGAAGTCGGTGTTGATCTGGAGGGTGTAGGCGTTCGCGACGGGCGGCCCGGCGTTGGCGATGGGCGAACTCTCACTCGTGACGTTGACGATGTCCTCGAACGTGCCGGACGACTCGGAGATGAACCCGCTCGGCGCCTGGGCGGAGATGTCGTTGCCGTTGCCCACCACCAGCGGGCGGATGCTGCGCTTGGGGGTCATCGGGATCGCCGGCGCGGCGGCGCAGGTGACCCTCTGCCACGCCAGTCGGGGATAGTCGGCGGTGAAGCACCCCTTCGCCGACGGGTGCGGGACGGTCGTGATCTCCGTCTGCCACGCCTTGAGCTTCGTGGCCGAGGGCGCCGCGTTCGCCGTCGCGGCCGATCCGCCCACCGCGATCAGCACCGCCAACGCCGTGACGCCGGTCAGTCTGCGGGTCGTCCCGCGTGTTCGAGCAAAGAGCCCCATCGCCGCTCCATTCGCCAGCCGGCAGTGACGTCGCCGGACACGGAGAAGGCAACCATCGATGCGAGCGCGGATACTCGTTGTGACGGCGTTGTGACAGGGGGAGATGCTCGCCCCTCGGAAACGAGGCGGGCGCTGTCGGCTGGCCGCCAGTGTCCGGGCCTGGACAGAGCCCGTCGTCCGGCGTCGGGTCCGGCCGATGATGGGGAGCCGGCGTCGGGGAACTCCGCGTCACATCCGACGGGGCGCGCCGATCCCCAGCAGGTCCAGCCCTCGGGCCAGGGTGCGGGCGGTCAGGTCACAGAGGACCAGCCGGCTGGCTCGTACGTCGTCCTCGGCCCGCAGCACCGGGCACTGCTCGTAGAAGGAGGTGAAGAGCGTGGCCAGCCGGAACAGGTAGCCGGTCAACTGGTGCAGGTCCAGTGACTCCGCGGTCTCGGCGACGATCTCGGGGAAGGCGAGCAGGTGCAGGGCGAGCGCGTGCTCGGCCGGGGCGGCCACCGTCACCGTCCGCCGCGACCGGTCCGGCGCTGTCGCACCCCGCCGGAAGATCGACTCGATCCTGGCCCGGGCGTACTGGAGGTACGGGGCCGTGTTGCCCTCCAGCGACAGCATCCGGTCCCAGTCGAAGACGTAGTCGCGCGTCCGGTCGTTGGACAGGTCGGCGTACTTGACGGCGCCGATGCCCACGGTGCGGGCGAGTTCGGCCCGCTCGGTGGCGTCGAGGTCCGGGTTCTTCTCCTCGATCAGCGCGGCGGCCCGCGCGACCGCCTCGTCGACCAGGTCGATGAGCTTGACGGTGGCGCCGGCCCGGGTGCGGAAGACCTTGCCGTCCGGCCCGAGGACGGAACCGAACCCGACGTGCTCGGCCCGGGCGGGCGGACGCAACCAGCCCGCCTCGCGGGCCACCTCGTAGACCATCTCGAAGTGCTGCCGCTGCGGCAGGCCGACGACGTAGAGCAGCCGGGTGGCGTGCAGGGTGTGCAGGCGGTGCCGGATCGCGGCGAGGTCCGTGGCCGGGTAGCCGAAGCCACCGTCGCGCTTGCGCACGATCAGGGGCAGCGGTTCGCCCTCCCGGTTGGTGAAGCCGGCGGGGAAGACGACCCGGGCGCCGTCGCTCTCCCGCAGCAGCCCGAGGCGGTCCAGCTCCGCCAGCACCTGCGGGAGCATGTCGTTGTAGGCGCTCTCGCCGAAGAAGTCCGCACCGGTGAGCCGGACGTCGAGCCGGTCGTAGACGGAGAGGAAGTACTTCTCCGACTCCTGCACGAGCAGCCGCCACAGCCGTACCGTCTGCTCGTCGCCACCCTGCAACGCGACGACCCGGTTGCGGGCACGGGTCTTGAAGTCCTCGTCGCTGTCGAACTTGGCCCGGGCCGCCTGGTAGAACGTGTTCAGGTCGCCGAGGGACAGTTCGTGGGCCGCCTCCGCGCCGCCGAGATCGAGCAGGTGCTCGATGAGCATGCCGAACGGGGTGCCCCAGTCGCCCAGGTGGTTGGCCCGGATCACCCGGTGCCCCAGCCACTCCAGCAGTCGGACCACGCTGTCGCCGATCACCGTGGACCGCAGGTGACCGACGTGCATCTCCTTGGCGACGTTGGGCGCGGAGTAGTCCACGACGACCGTCTCCGGCTCGGCCGCGAGCGGCACCCCGAGCCGGTCGTCGGCGTTCGCCGCCCCGAGCAGCGCGCCGAGGGCGTCGTCGGCGAGGGTGAGGTTGATGAAGCCGGGCCCGGACACCTCCACCGCCGCGCACAGGTCGTCCCAGCGGGTCCGTCCGACGACGTCGGCGGCGATCTGCCGGGGGTTGCCGCGCAGGCGGCGGGCCAGCCCCAGCGCCGCGTCCGCCTGGAAGTCGGCGTGCTGGGACCGGCGGAGGCTCGGGTCGACCGGCTCCCCGGCGACCGAGGCGAAGGCGGCGGCGAGGCGGTCGTGCAGGAGTTGCTGCAAGGTGGCCATGGAGGGACAACCTAGTTCACGGCGGCGTCGGCCAGCGGGCGGTCGCCGCCCGGACCGTCCACCCCGGACACGTCGACCAGGACCTTGCCGGTGTGCCCGCCGCTGGTGAACAACTCCAGGAAGGCCGCCGGGGCGTTCTCCAGACCGGACACCACGGTCTCCCGGGTGGTCAGCCGACCCGCCGCCAGGTGCCCGGCGACCAGCTCGGTGAAGGCGTCCCGGTGCGCCGCGTGGTCCTGCACCAGGAAGCCCTCCAGGCGCAGCCGGCGGGCCACCACGAGGGCGAGGTTGTCCACGCCGAACCGGTCCGGACCGTACTGCGACATGGCGCCGCAGAGCACCGCGCGACCGAACGGGTTCATCGCCCCGAGGGCCGCCCGCAGGTGCGCCCCGCCGACGTTGTCGAAGTACACGTCCACGCCGTCCGGCGCGGCGATCGCCAGCTCCACCTCCAGGTCCCCGTCGGAGTGGTCGAACGCCTCGTCGAAACCGAGTTCGTCCAGCAGCCACTCGACCTTCTCCTCGGATCCGGCGCTGCCCACCACCCGGCACCCGTGCAGCTTGGCGAGCTGACCGGCGACGCTACCGACCGCCCCGGCTGCGGCGGAGACGTACACGGTCTCGCCGGGACGGATCCCGGCGACGACGAACAACCCGACGTACGCGGCCTCGCCGGGCAGGCCGAGCGGACCCAGGTGGTCGGCCGGCGCGAGACCGGCCGGGGTCAGCCGCTCGACCTCGGCGGCCGGGGCGGTGAAGGACTCCCGCCAGCCGTGGGTGGACCGGACCGGCGTGCCCTCGGGCAGGTCGGTCGCCCGGGAGGCGACCACGGTGCCGACGGCGTCCCCGGACAGGGCGGCGTGCAACGGGTACGGCTCGGCGTAGCCGGGGGCGCTGTACAGCCTGCTGCGCATGTACGGGTCCAGCGAGACGAGGCTGTTGCGGACGGTGACCTCCCCCTCGGCCGGCGGCGGGACGTCCACCGTGACGAGGTCGAAGTCGGCGGCGGTCGGCGCCCCGGTCGGCCGACGGACGAGCTGCACCTGGCGGCTGGTGGGCATCGGACTCACACCTTTCCGTACGCGGAGGGCGGCGACAGCCAGTGCCGCCGCCGCTGGAAGACGTACCCCGGCAGGGGCACGCGACGGGCGGGGCGCGACTGCCGACGCCAGTCGACCGGCACACCGTGCTCGGTCCAGAGCCGCCCGACGAGCGCGAGCAGGCCGGGCAGGTCGGCCGGCGCCGGCAAGATCGGAAGAGCGTCGTGTAGGGAAAGAGTGTTCAGAACGGTGTAGATCTCGGTGGTCG
>NZ_CADEAU010000084.1 GCF_902825405.1 Micromonospora maritima
GGGCGTCGACGTCGGCCGCTCCGGGGCCTCGCCGTCGGCCGGCCGCTCGGCCGGTGGTGTCGACCGCGGCGAGGTCTCGTCGGTGGCGTCGGCCACCGGCTTCCCCTCGTCGGCGGTGCGGGTACGGATGTCGGGCCCCGGGGCGGTCATGGCGCCGTAGTGTACGCAAGCCGGGCGGCGGCTCCGGGGCAGGCTCGCCCACCGACGCGGGCCGCGGGGCCGGACCCGCGGACACGTTCGGTTAGGGTTGTGCCCCGTGTCCCGTTCCACGCCGCTGGTCGGCGGGCTCCCCGTCCGGACCGGGACGTCCGGTCCCCGGGGGTGGCGCCGACCACCGTCGCGAACCGCCCGCGCCCGCGATCGTCGTCCGGGTCCGGGTGGGGCACTACTATTCCTAGGGCCCGCGGGCACCGACCCGGCCACGAGGCCGGGGGCGAGGTGGCCGTCGCCCCGAGCCGGGCGACGCCCGGTCCGCACCGGAGATCCGTCGCAGATCACGAGGAGTCACGTGTGAAGGTCGTCAGCATCGTCGGCGCCCGACCGCAGTTGGTGAAGCTGGCGCCCATCGCGGCGGCCTTCGCCGAGGACGGGTGCGAGCACGTGATCGTGCACACCGGCCAGCACTACGACGCCGACCTGTCCGACGTCTTCTTCTCCGGCCTCGGCATCCCCGACCCGGACGTGCACCTGGGGATCGGCTCCGGCAGCCACGGCGTCCAGACCGGCAACACGCTGGCCGCGCTCGACCCGGTGCTGGCCGCCGAGCGCCCGGACTGGGTCCTGGTCTACGGCGACACCAACTCGACCCTGGCCGGCACGCTGTCCGCGGTCAAGCAGCACCTGCGGGTGGCCCACCTGGAGGCCGGCCTGCGCTCGTTCAACCGGCGGATGCCGGAGGAGCACAACCGGGTGCTCACCGACCACGCCGCCGACCTGCTGCTCGCCCCCACCGAGGAGGCCGTCCGGCACCTGGCCACCGAGGGCCTGGCCGCCCGGACCGAACTGGTCGGCGACGTCATGGTCGACGTCTGCCTGCGGGTCCGCGACGACGTCGCCCGCGGCGGGCAGCCCCGGCCGGCACTGCCCGACGGGATCGACCCCGACGCGCCGTACCTGCTGGCCACGCTGCACCGCGCGGAGAACACCGACGACCCGCAGCGGCTGGCCACGCTCCTCGACGCGCTCGCCGGCCTGCCGGTGCCGGTCGCGCTGCTGGCCCACCCCCGGCTGGTGGCCCGGGCCGAGCAGCACGGGCTGAAGCTGACCCGGGGCGCGCTGCACGCCGGCCGCCCGCTGCCGTACGCCGCCATGGTCGCCGCGGTGGTCGGCTCCGTCGGTGTGGTCACCGACTCCGGTGGCCTGCAGAAGGAGGCCTACCTCCTGGACCGCCCGTGCACCACGCTGCGCACCGAGACGGAGTGGGTCGAGACGCTGGCCGACGGCTGGAACGTGCTCGTCCCGGACCCGCGCGAGCTGGGCGAGCGGTGGGCCGCCACGGCGACCCGGCCCGCGCCGCAGGCGCCCCGGGGACTCCCGTACGGCGACGGCCGCGCGGCCCGGCGGGTCGCCGAGACGCTGCGACGGCACCTGGCATGACGACGCGCCCCCTCCTCACGATCGGCTGTCCGCGATGAGCAACCGCACCGTCCCGCTCCCCCGTTCCGGCGGCGGGAAGCGACCGCACGCCATCTACCTGGCGATCGGCTTCCCGCCGGCGGCGAAGAGCAGCGCCTACCGGCTGCGGGAGACGGCGAACCAGTTCGTCGCCCAGGGCTGGGACGTCACCGTCGTCACCATCTGCCAGCAGGCGTGGGAGCGGGAGTACGGCCTGGACCACACGCTGTCGGAGAAGGTCGACCCGCGGGTGCGGGTGGTCGAGCTGCCGCTGATCCGGGAGGACCTGGAGACCGACATCCGGGCGTTCACCGAGGAACGCTCGCTGGACCCGGCCGGCTGGATCAAGCGGCTGCGCAAGCGCGAGCAGAAGGCCTTCCCCGAGCCGGTCTTCGGCGGCTGGCGCTACGAGCTGGAGAAGGCGGTGCTGCGGCTGCACCGCGAGCACCCCGCCGACCTGCTGCTCGCCTCCTGCGCCCCGTACGTCAACCTGGCGGCCACCTGGAAGCTGTGGGAGGAGCACCAGGTCCCCTACGCGGTCGACTTCCGGGACGGCTGGTCGCTGGACGTGATCGGCGGTGGCGAGGCGTTCACCCGCGAGTCGGTCTCCGGCCGGTGGGAGTCCACCGTCCTGGAGCAGGCTCTGGCGGTGTGGTGCGTCAACGACCCGATCGCCGGGTTCTACCGCGAGCGCTACCCGCACCTGGCGGACCGGGTGCACGTGGTCCGCAACGGCTACGACGAGGACAGCCTCCCCGACATCTCCGGCCGGTCGCCCGACCCGGCGGCCGGGCTGACCTTCGGCTACCTCGGTTCGGTCAACTTCAGTCCGGCGTTCCTGGAGTCGGTGCTGGACGCCTGGCGCATCGCGCGCCGGGACGACCCGCTGCTGGCCCGCTCCCGCTTCGAGGTGCGCGGGCACATCGGCGCCGGCGCGGCGCGCGAGGCCAACCGGCACATGGACCTGCTCAAGGAGGCCGCCGTCGACGGGGTCAGCTTCGGCGGCCCGGTGCCCAAGGCGGAGCTGGCCGCGACGTACGGCTCCTGGGACGCGCTGGTGCTGATGCTGGTCGGCGGCCGCTACGTCACCTCCGGCAAGGTGTACGAGTTCATGGCCAGCGGCCTGCCCGTGCTCTCCGCCCACGACGTCGACCACGACGCCAGCAACGTGCTCGCCGGTCACCCGCTCTGGACCGGGGCGGTCGGGCTCGACCCGCACCGGCTCGCGCACTCCTTCACCGAGGCGGCCCGGCTGGCCGTGAAGGCGACCGACGCCGACCGGGCGGCCGCCCGCGACCTGGCCCGCCGCTTCGCCCGGCCGGCCGTGCTCGCCCCGGCGGTCCACCAGCTCACCGAACTCGTCCGGCCGACCGGCGCCGGCCCGGCCGCCCCGGCCACCACCTCCGCGACGGGAGACGTCCGACCGTGACCACCGTGCTCATCGTGGCCGCCGCCGCGCCGAAGCAGCCGGCCGTGCTGATCGAGGCGCTGGAGCGCTTCCGCAGCCGGGGCGCCCGCGTCACCGTGGCCTGCTTCTTCGACGCGGCGGACCTGCCGATCGACCCGGCGCTGGCGGAGGTGCGTTCGTTCGTCGTACCGGCCGAGAAGCGGGACGCCCGACTGCGCCGCGCGCTCGGCCGGGCCGAGGCCAACCGCAAGCTGTGGCTGCACGCCCAGCGCCACGCCTGGCTGCGGCAGCGCTACCGCGCCGCCGACCTGCTGGTGGCGCTCGACCCCCGGTCGGTGCACACCGTCTGGGAGATGGCCCAGCGCAACACCCGGGCCGGCGCCCACTACGGTCTCGTGCCGGCCCAGCGGGCCCTCGACGCGCCCCGCACCGAGCCGGTCGGCAAGCGGCTTGAGCGGCAGATGACCGCGGTGGCCGGCATCGGCACCCGGGGTGCCAAGCGGGCCGCGGTGGAGACCGTGCGCACGACCGTGCAGAAGGCGACCGGCCAGCGGATCATGGGCAACCCGGCGGGCGCCTGGTTCTGGTCCCGCGCGGTGGCCGCGCCCCGGGTGCCGGACCGGCTGCGCAGCAAGCTCGCGGTGCGGTTGCACGACAGCGCGGTCAAGGCCGGCCGGCCGGCGGTCGCCGCCCGTACCGCCTCGGCCGCGGTCAGCCGGATCAGCAGCGCCGCCACCCGGGCGGACGTGCTGACCAAGGCCGCACAGGCCGAGCTGGCCCTCGGGCACGTGCCGTCCGGCCTGCACGAGGCGATCCGCGCCCAGCTGGCGCTGGCCGACGCCCGGCTGGCCAAGGACCCGAAGAAGGCCGCCGCGGCGGTGTCGCGGGCGTGGAGCCTGGCGTCGAACCGGGTGCTGCACTTCGACCGGCTCTCCTCGCCGATGAGCGACGACCCGGGCGCGTTCCTGGCCCCGTTCCGGGACAGCGCGGCGGCGCGGAAGCTGTCCGAGCCCCGGGGCCGGCTCGCGCCGGCCGCCCCCGCGCCGACCGACCGGCCGCTGCGGCTGCTGGTCACCACGCTGATCAACGACAACTTCCTCCAGGAGATCCTGGAGCGCTACCGGGCGATGCCGAACGTCGAGGTCCGCTTCCTGGACCTCTACGAGGACCCGGCGACCAGGCCGCTGGCGCTCAGCGGCAGCACCGTGATGGAGCACCTGCTGGGCGCCGAGTCGTCCTACGGCGCCAAGATCGAGGAGTGGCTGCGACCGCACCTGGACTGGGCGGACACGGTCTTCGTCGACTGGTGCCAGGCCACCGCCGCGCTGTTCACGCTGCACGACCCGGGGACGGCCAGGATCATCGTCCGGCTGCACAGCTTCGAGGCGTTCAACTTCTGGCCGCACCTGGTGGACTTCTCCCGGGTCGACGACGTCGTGTTCGTCTCCGAGCACCTGAAGGACCTGTCCACCGCCGTGCTGCCGCAGCTCGCCGGTGCGGCGGCGCCCCGGCTGTGGGTGGTCGACAACGCGATGGACCTCCAGCGCTATCCCCGGGCCAAGCCGGCCGACGCCCGGTTCACCCTGGGCCTGGTCGGGTTCAGCTCGGTGGCCAAGGACCCACGCTGGGCGATCGACGTGCTGCGGAAGCTGCGGGAGCACGACGAGCGCTACAACCTGACGCTCATCGGCAGCAACTTCAACAACCGGACCAGCAAGCCGGCCAAGGACTACGGCCGGCTGCTGGCCAAGGACCTGGCCGAGCTGGAGCCGCTCGGCGCGGTCCGGCGCTACGGGCAGACCGACGACGTGCCGGCGGCGCTCCAGGAGGTCGGCGTCATCCTCAGCACCTCGGTGCGGGAGAGCTTCCACTGCGGCCTGGTGGAGGGCGCGGCCAGCGGCGCGGTGCCGGTGGTGCGGGACTGGCCCTTCTTCGCCGGCAAGCCGCACGGTGCCCGTACCCTCTTCCCCGCCGACTGGATGGTCGGTTCCCCGGCCGAGGCGGCGGAGCGGATCCTGGCCGTCACCGCCACCGAGCAGGCGTGGGCGGAGGCCGGCCGGGCGGCCTCGGAGCACGTGCTGAAGACCTGGGACTGGAGCGTCACCCGGGCCGACTACGACCGGCTGCTGCTGGGCGACTGAGCACCGCGAACACGACGAGGGGCCCGGCCGGATCGGTCGGGCCCCTCGTCGGCTGTGCGTCGGGTCAGCGCACCGGCACGGTGGCCCGCTGCTCCGGCACGACGGGCGTGCCGGCTCCGGTCGTCACCGGCGCGACCGGTCCGGGGTGGTTCGGCAGCAGCCGGGTGTAGACCTCGTCCATCACCCGGGCCTGCGCCTCCCAGGTCCACTGCTCCAACACGCCCGGCCGGTCGTACGCGGCCCGGTACTTCTCCGGGTCGGCCAGCACCGTCCGCACCGCCCGCACGTAGTCGTCCAGGTCCTCGGCCCGGAAGACCTCCCCGTGCCCGGTGGCCCGGGTCGCCTCGGCCATGGTCCGCACGTCGCTGACCACCATCGGCAGTCCGCCGTGCGCGTACTCGAAGAACTTGGTGATCAGGGCGATCTCGTGGTTCGGCTTGTGGTGGATCGGGATGACGCCCAGATCCGCCGGGGCGACGAACGCGGAGACCTGCCAGTGCGGCACGTACGGCAGCAGGTGCAGGCGGTCGGCCACGCCCAGCTCGGCGGCGAGTTCCTCCAGCTCGTACATGATCGGGGCCTTGCCGTTGGGGTGCACCGACACCAGCGCGACGTGCGCCTCGGGGAGCCGGGTGAGCGCCCGGACCATGATGTCCACGCCCCGCGACGGGTTGATGCCGCCGCAGTAGACCAGCAGCGGGGTGGCCGCGTCGATCCCGCACATCGCCCGGATGTCGGGCACCGGGGTGGCCCGCTGCTCCGCGGTGAGCGCCCGCGGCGGGGCGTTCAGCACCACGGCCGGCTGCTCGGGCAGGTCGTGGGTGGTACGCAGCAGGTCGGCCAGGGTCGACGAGACGGTGACGACCGCGTCGGCGTACGGCGCGTGCTCGCGCACGTAGGCCACCTGGGCGGGCAGCCACCGCAGGTTGGTGGGCCGGCCGATGATGCCGGGGACGAACTCGTGCGCGTCCCAGAGCAGCTTCACGTCCCGGCCCCCGGCCCGCGCCCGCATGACCGCCCGCGCGCCCACCCCGAGCATCCGGAAGTCGTGCGCGTGGATCAGGTCCGGCCGCAGCTCGTCCACCACCGGGGCGAAGGCCAGCTCGAAGTCCCACAGCTCCGGGTCGAGGCGGCGCCAGGCCCGGTCCCCGTGCACGCGCTGCCAGAAGCGCAGCGCCGCCCGGTCGATCCGGGAGTTCGGGTCCTGCTGGCTCTCCTGGAGCCGCCGCAGCTCGGCGGTGCGGAGCTTGACCCACTTGAAGGCGGCCTTGTTGACCAGGTAGGGCGCGGCCAGCCGGGCCTTGCCGGCCAGTTCGGCCCAGCGCGGAGCGCCGGCCTCCCGGTTCACCTTGATCTCGGAGAGCCGGAAGTTGAGGTCGTCGCGCCGGGCCTTGAGCTTGTTCAGCCGCCGCTTGGCGTCCGGTCCCGGCTTGTACGCCAGCGGGCGGCGCAGCAGCGCGCGCCGGTGGGCGACCGGGTGGGTCAGTCGCCGGGGCATCCGGATCAGGCGTACCTCGGCGTCCCCGATGCGCCAGCTGTCCTCGGTGGCGGCGCCCTTGAGGATGCCGACCAGGATCACCTCCCAGCCGGCCTCGGCGGCCGACCGGGCCGCCTTCTGCACCCGGGAGTCGCCGTGGACCCCGTTGTCGACCAGCATCACCACCCGTCCCCGGGTCGGTCGGGCATCGCTACGTGGGACAGCTTGCATCGGGTGCTTCTCCTCGTTGACGGGGTGTGGCGCGGGCGGTCGGCGGGTCACCGGAGGAAGGCGTCGAAGACCTCGGCGGTCCGCCGGCCGTCGTGGTGGTCACGGACGTACCGCAGGCCCTCCGCGGCGAGGGTGACCGCGGCGGGCCGGTCGTCGAGCAGCGACTCGATGGTCTTGACCAGCGTGCTGGGCGTGGCGTTGGCGATCGGCGGCCGGACCCCGGCCACCCGGTGCGGCCCCTCGCTGAGGTATGCCACCACGACCTTGCCGGCGGCCATGCCCTCGCAGGAGAACGTGCCGTAGCTGCCCATCACCAGTTGGTCGACCACGATGTCGCAGTCCTGCACCAGGCGGCGCATCTCGCGGTGCGGCAGACCCTCCACCAGGCGCAGTTCGATGATCCGTCGGTCGTGCAGCTCCTGCAACTGGGGCAGGAGGCGGTCGGTGCCCTTGGTCCACCTGTTGGACGGGGCGTGCAGCACCACCGGTCGGGCCCGCTCCATCACCTGCCGGTCGCAGGCCCAGCCGTCCACGTCGACGACGAGCGGCGCCCAGGTGGCGAACGGCACGTCGTCCAGCAGGTCGGGCGTGGTGACGAAGAGCGGCAGGCCGCTCTCCTCGGCGGTGCGCCGGTTGCGCTCGCAGACCGTGGTGAGCCGCTCCCGCAGCTCCTCCGGGGCGTCCCGGAAGGCGGACTCGGCGTGCCGTTCCAGGTGGGCGCCCGGGTGCCGGATCTCGCTGCCGTGGGCGAGCAGGGCGACCTTGATCCGGGCTCGACGCAGCGCGGGCAGGTCCCCCGCGACGTCGTCGCCGTTGAGCCGGCCGAGCACCGGACGGAACGCGTCCACGATCAGGTGGGTGTACCAGCCGAGCACCCGGCGGGCCTGCGCCATCTGCACGTCGAGCCGGTGTTCGGCGGGGAAGTGCAGGTAACGGTCGGCCGGGTACCGGTAGGTGGCCGGCGGCTTGGCCACCACCAGTTCGATGCCGACGTCGGGGCGCGCGGCACTGATCGCCGCCGCCAGGGCGGAGAGCTGCCCGGCGTAGTTCGCCGTGCCGAGGCCGAGCCGGACCGGACCGGCGCCCAGCGCCCGCCAGGCGCCGGGGGTGCCGGCCTCGACCGGTGCGACACCCGGCTCCGCCGGTGCGTCCGGCTCGGCCGACTCGGCCGGGGTCTCGGTCCCACGCTGCCAGGCCCGCTCTACCGCCTTGGCGAAGGAGGGCACCGAGCCGGGGGCGTAGAAGTCGCCGACGTGGTGCGGGGCCAGGTGGTCGCGGACCACCCGGTTGTCCGGCGCGACGATCCGCAGCCCGGCCGCCAGGTAGACGTCGAGCGACGCCAGGCCGCCCTCGGGGTCGAACCCGAACACGGCGACGTCGGCCGAAGCCAGGAACCCGGGCGTCACCGCCCGGGGACGGGGCACCTCGTGCACCCGGCGCCGGGCCTTGCCGGCCCGGCCGACGAGTTCCCGCACCGCGGCCCGCTCCGCCTCCGCGCAGACCAGCGCGAGGTGGAACTCGGGCAACCGGGCCAGGGCGCGGACCACACCGTCCAGCGCCCGGTCACCCGCGATCCCGCCGGCGTGCACCAGCAGGGGCGTACCGGCGGGAAGCTCACACAGCTCCCGTACCGAAGGGGTCTGGAAGGGCCGGGCGCCGGCGGCGGCCCGGCGGAGCGCGATGCGCCACCGCCGGGGGATCCGCCGCCGCACCGCCGAGACCGTCCGCCGCACCGGCGCCGGGCTCATCGCAGTGCCGGCTCCGCGTCGCTGCCACTGGCCGCGACGGACACGACCTTGCCGTCGGAGGCCGACTCCAGCAGCGCCGCCGCCACCTGCACGGTACGCAGGCCCTGTCGCAGGGTGACGATGTCGCTCTGCTTGCCCTCCACCGCGTCCCGGAAGCGCTCGTGCTCGACCAGCAGCGGCTCCCGCTTCGGGATGGCGTAGCGGACCATGTCGCCCTCGGCCACGCCGCGGAACGCGCGCAGCGCCTCCCACTCGGTGTCGATGGCGGCGTTGGCGTAGAAGGTGAGGTCCGCGGTGAGCGTGTCGGCGATGAAGCAACCCTTGTCACCGGTGACCACGGTGGACCGCTCCTTGAGCGGGCTCAGCCAGTTGACCAGGTGGTTGACCATCGTGCCGTCGGAGAGCTGACCGACCACGGCGACCATGTCCTCGTGCAGCCGGCCGCTGCGCGAGACGGTGCGGGCGGCGACCGAGGTGTAGTCCCGGCCGGTCACCCACGCGGTCAGGTCGATGTCGTGGGTGGCCAGGTCCATCACCACGCCGACGTCGGCGATGCGGTGCGGGAACGGGCCCTGGCGGCGGGTGACCACCTGGAAGACCTCGCCCAGCTCGCCGGCCTCCAGCCGGGTCCGCAGGCTCTGCAACGCCGGGTTGTAGCGCTCGATGTGACCGACGCCGGCGACCAGCCCGGCGGTCTCGAACGCCTCCACCAGCTTGGTGGCCGCCTCGACCGACTGGGCCAGCGGCTTCTCGATCAGCGCGCACACGCCGTTGGCGGCCAGCTCCAGGCCGATCGACTCGTGCAGCGCGGTCGGGCAGGCGACCACCGCGTAGTCGACGCCCAGCGCCAGCAGGTCGCTCAGCTCGGGTACGACCGGCGCGCGCAGCGTGCCGGTGACGTCGCCGGCCGGGTCGACCACGCCGACCAGCTCGACGCCGTCGAGGTTGGACAGCACGCGGGCGTGGTTGCGGCCCATCGCGCCGAGGCCGATCAGACCGGCCCGCAGCTTGCGCCCCCCGCTCATCGGGCACCGCCCGCGAGGTTCGCGCCGTCGGCGATCCGCTCCAGCTCGGCCTGGGTCAGCGACGGGTGCACCGGCAGCGAGACCACCTCGGCGGCGGCCCGCTCGGTCTCCGGCAGGTCCCACGGGCCCGGCGTACCGGCCTCGGTGAGGTAGGGCTTGAGCCGGTGGATCGGGGTCGGGTAGTAGACCGCGTTGCCGATGCCCAGCTCGGTGAGGCGGGCCTGGGCGGCGTCCCGGTCGCCCTGCACCCGCACCGTGTACTGGTGGTAGACGTGCTTCGCACCGTCGGCGACCGGCGGGGTGACCATGCCGGTGATCGCCGAGTCGAGGAACTTGGCGTTGGCGCGCCGCTGCTCGGTCCAGCCGGCGAGCTGGCCGAGCTGCACCCGGCCGATGGCGGCGGCGACGTCGGTCATCCGCATGTTGGCGCCGACGATCTCGTTGGCGTACCGCTGCTCCATGCCCTGGTTGCGCAGCAGCCGCAGGGTACGGGCGAGGTCCGCGTCGGCGGTGGTGATCATGCCGCCCTCGAGGGAGTGCATGTTCTTGGTCGGGTAGAAGCTGAAGCAGCCGGCGGTGCCGAAGGCACCGACCGGGGTGCCGTTCAGCTCGGCGCCGTGCGCCTGGGCGGCGTCCTCGACGACGGCCAGGCCGTGCTGCTGTGCGATCGCCATGATCCGGTCCATCGCGGCCGGGTGACCGTAGAGGTGCACCGGCATGATGGCGACGGTCTTCGGGGTGATCGCGGCGGCGACCGCCTCCGGGTCGACGCAGAAGCTGCCCGGCTCGATGTCCACGAAGACCGGCTCGGCGCCGACCAGCCGGACCGCGTTGCCGCTGGCGGCGAAGGAGAACGAGGGCACGATGACCTCGTCGCCCGGGCCGAAGCCGAGCGCCATCAGCGTGAGCTGCAGGGCCGAGGTGCCGGAGTTGACGGCGACGCAGTGCCGGCCGGCGACCAGGTCACCGAACTCCTCCTCGAACGCCGCGACCTCCGGGCCCTGCACGACCCGGCCGCTCCGCAGCACCCGGACAGCCGCCTCGATCTCGGCCTCGCCGATGATCGGTCGTGCTGGGGGAATGAACTCTGGATGCGGCCCGACCATGGGGCTTCCTCCTGTCGACGCGTGACTCATGTGGGGGACGTTGGGGGATGGTAGCGGTTTGCGATGAAAACCGGTTGATCGCGGCCATTGTCCGGCCGGATGTCGTGCGCTGTTCATGATCGACGGGCGCTCCCGTCGGCGGGCGCCGGGGTCACACTTCCACCCCGTCGCGGACAGGCCCCACGCATGCTACCCGCAGCGCGGCGACGATCGCGGCGGCCATGCGCGGCACCTCCGTGGGCTCCAGCGGGGCCCGGGAGATCGCCATCCGCCAGTAGACCGGGCCGACGATGAGGTCGACCGCGACCCGCCGGTCGGTGTCCGGGGACAGCTCGCCGCGCTCCACCGCCCGACCGATCAGGATCCGCCCCACGGCCTGCTGGTAGTCGTCCAGCGCGGCCTGGAGCTTCTCGGCGATCTGCGGGTTGCGGGCCGCCTCGGCCAGCAGGTCCGGGATGATCTGCGCGGCCAGCCGGTGACGCAGCGCACGCGCCATCACGTGCAGCAGGATCTCCAGGTCACCGAGCAGGCTGCCGGTGTCCAGCAGCGGGATGTTCCGGCCCGCCACCGCCGAGACCATGTCCAGCACCAGGTCGAGCTTGGAACGCCAGCGGCGGTAGATGGCAGTCTTGCTCACACCGGCCCGGCGGGCCACCGCCTCGATGGAGAGGCGGCCGTAGCCGACCTCGGCCAACTCCTGCATCACCGCGGCGCGGATGGCACTGGTGATCTCCCCGCGCAGCACCGCCGCGCCGGCCGGGGCACGCCTCTTCTCGGTCGTCACGTGGGACAATGTAGCGCAACGACGGTACGGTTGCGTCCCGACGTTCGGTGGACTACCTTCCATGCAGCAGCGAGGGGGCTCCTCCCGCCCGGCCACGCTGGATGTCTTCACCGCAATGCTCCCCATCAGCACGAAAGATCGGAGCGCCTGATCATGGCCAACACCGCGGTGGCCGACCCCGAATCCGGACTGACCCGGGCCCAACTGGCCCAGCGGTACGGGCTCCGGGTGGCCGGGGAACGACCCTCCCTGGGCGAGTACGCCCGCCGGTTGTGGGCGTACCGGCACTTCATGACCGCGTACTCGCGGGCGAAGGTCGCCTCCTCGCTGAGCAACACCCAGCTCGGCCAGCTCTGGCAGGTGCTGACGCCGCTGACCAACGCGGCGGTCTACTTCCTGATCTTCGGCGTGATCCTGGCCCAGCACCGGAACGTGGACAACTTCATCGCGTACCTGTGCACCGGTGTGTTCATCTTCATGTTCACCCAGACCGCGGCGTCCAACGGCACCAGCGCCATCACCGGCAACCTGGGCCTGATCCGGGCGCTCCAGTTCCCCCGGGCCGCGCTGCCGATCACGGTCACCCTGGTGCAGCTCCAGCAGCTGCTCATGTCGATGGTGGTGCTGGCCGCGATCGTGCTGTTCACCGGCGAGCCGATCACGTTCCGCTGGCTGCTGCTGCCCCTGATGCTGCTGCTCCAGACGATCTTCAACGTCGGGCTGAGCATGGTCATGGCCCGCCTCGGCTCCAAGGTCACCGACCTCAAGCAGATCATGCCGTTCGTCATGCGCACCTGGCTGTACGCCTCCGGCGTGCTCTACCCGGTGGCGCTGCTGCGCGAGCACCTGCCCGGTTGGGCGGCCAGCATCCTGGAGTGGAACCCGCCGCTGGTCTTCATCGAGCTGGCCCGCTACGCGCTGCTCGACTCGCACCAGGCCAACCTGGTGAGTTCCCCGATGCGACTCTGGGCGCTCGGCCTGTTCTGGGCGGTCGTCATGGGCGTCGGCGGGTTCGTCTACTTCTGGCGTGGAGAGAAGGAGTACGGCCGTGGCTGAGCAGACCCTGCCGCTGAACGCCGGCCCGGTGACCGACTCGGGCCGCGTACCCACCGTGGTGGTGGACGACGTGCACGTGATCTACCGGATCCACAAGGGCGCGACCGGCGGCACCTCCCCGGTCACCGCACTCAAGCGGATCGTCTCCCGCTCCAAGGCCCCGAACATCCGCGAGGTGCACGCGGTCAAGGGCGTCAGCTTCACCGCGTACGAGGGTGAGGCGATCGGCCTGATCGGCAGCAACGGCTCCGGCAAGTCGACCCTGCTGCGGGCCATCGCCGGCCTGCTCCCGCCGGCCCGCGGCGCGGTCTACACCCAGGGCCAGCCATCCCTGCTCGGCGTGAACGCCGCGCTGCTCAACGACCTCTCCGGTGAGCGCAACGTGGTGCTCGGCTGCCTGGCCATGGGCATGCACCCGGACGAGGTCAAGCGGATCGCGCCGGAGATCATCGAGTTCTCCGGGATCAACGAGCGGGGCGACTTCGCCTCGCTGCCGATGCGCACCTACTCCTCCGGCATGGGCGCCCGGCTGCGCTTCGCCATCTCCTCGGCGAAGAAGCACGACGTGCTGCTCATCGACGAGGCCCTGGCCACCGGTGACCGCAAGTTCCGCGCCCGCAGCGAGCAGCGGGTCCGCGAGCTGCGCGACAGCGCCGGCACGGTCTTCCTGGTCAGCCACTCGATCGGCTCGATCCGGGACACCTGCGAGCGGACCATCTGGCTGGAGAGCGGCGTCCTGAAGATGGACGGCCCCACCAAGGAGGTCTGCGACGCGTACGAGAACCAGAAGTAGCCGGACGGAGCGCACCGCCCCGGGTTCCCGCCCGAGCGGTGCGCTCCGTCGTACGCGTTAAGGTTTTCGGATCCATCCGCCTTTCACCCAGAGTGAGGTACGGCAATGACGCAGGACCACACCACCGCACCGGACGCCGCGCCGGCGAGCCCGGCACCCTGGCGCCCCACGCGTACGGTGGCCGTGATCCTCGCCGGGGGCACCGGCACCCGCCTCGGCCTGGGCATCCCCAAGCAGCTGCTGAAGATCGCCGGCAAGCCGATCATCGAGCACACGCTCGCCGTCTTCGAGGCCGCGCCGGAGATCGACGAGATCGTCGTGTTGATGGCCACCGGCCACGTGGGCGACGCCGAGCGGATCGTCGCCGACGCCGGCTTCCGCAAGGTCACCAAGGTGATCGAGGGCGGGGAGACCCGCAACGACACCACCCGGATCGCGCTCGACGCGGTCGGCGAGGGCGACGTCAACATCCTCTTCCACGACGCGGTCCGCCCGCTGGTCAGCGCCCGGATCGTGCGCGAGTGCGTGAACGCGCTCTGGTCCTACTCCGCGGTCGACGTGGCCATCCCGTCCGCCGACACGATCATCCAGGTCGACGCGGACGACTGCATCACCGACATCCCGGTCCGGTCCCGCCTGCGCCGCGGCCAGACCCCGCAGGCGTTCCGCTCCGGCACCATCCGCGAGGCGTACCGGCGGGCCGAGGGCGACCCCGACTTCGCCGCCACCGACGACTGCGGCGTGGTGCTGCGCTACCTGCCCGGCACGCCGATCAAGGTGATCGACGGCTCGGACGAGAACATCAAGGTCACCCACCCGGTCGACGTGCACCTGGCCGACAAGCTCTTCCAGCTCGCCGCCGCCCAGGCGCCCCGGCTGACCCACGGCGCCTACGCCGAGGAGCTGACCGGCCGCACCGTTGTCGTCTTCGGCGGCAGCTACGGCATCGGCCACGACCTCACCGAACTGGCCCGCCGCTACGGCGCCCAGGTCTTCCCGTTCAGCCGCTCCAGCACCGGCACCCACGTCGAGCGCGCCGAGGACGTGGCCGCCGCGCTGAAGACCGCGTTCGAGGCGACCGGCCGGATCGACTACGTGGTGGTCACCGCCGGCATCCTGGAGAAGGGCGCGCTGGCCGAGATGGACGACGAGACGATGGACCGTCTCCTGCACGTCAACTTCGTCGGACCGGTCACCATCGCCCGGCAGTCGCTGCCCTACCTCCAGCAGACCAAGGGCCAGCTGCTGCTCTACACGTCCAGCTCCTACACCCGGGGCCGGGCCCGCTACGCGCTCTACTCGGCCACCAAGGCCGCGCTCGTCAACCTGACCCAGGCGCTCGCCGACGAGTGGGCCGAGTTCGGCGTACGGGTCAACTGCGTCAACCCGGAACGCACCGCCACCCCGATGCGGACCCGGGCGTTCGGCGAGGAGCCGGAGCACACCCTGCTCTCCTCCGAGGCGGTCGCCCAGGCCTCCCTGGACGTACTGATCTCCGAGCTGACCGGCCAGGTGGTCGACGTACGCCGGGCCCCCGGGGAGCCGGTCGCCGCCGTGCCGGCCCAGCCTGGCCCGCACCGGTCCGAACTGTCCGCCGACGCCTGAACCCGACAGGACGTGCCAGATGCGTGGTGACCTGGTTCGCAAGCTGCTCGCCCGGGTGCTGACCACCGGGCTGGCGGTGCTGGCCTTCCTCGTCGTGGCGCTCACCGGCGCCACCGGCTGGGGCCTGGCCCTGGCGGTGGCCGCGCTGGCCGCCACCGCCTGGGAGCGCCGGGTCCGGCCGTCCGCCGACGGCCTCGCCGAGACGGTGCTCGTCGCCGCCGGCATCCTGGTCGGCTATGCCCGGCGCCTCGACGACGGCTTCGACCCCGCGCTGGCGGCCACCGCGCTCGTCCTGCTCGGCCTGGTACTGCTGGTCGGGCCGCTGCGCCAGGCCGGCGCGCTGGAGATCCGGGCGGCCAACCTGCCGGTCCGCACGTGGACACCGCTTGTCGCGGCGCGGCTCGGCGAGGCCGTACTCGTGCTGCTGGCCCTGGTGGCGCTCGCCGCCGCGCTGACGCTGCCGGCCTGGCTCGCGCTGGCCGCGGCGCTGCT
>NZ_CADEAU010000085.1 GCF_902825405.1 Micromonospora maritima
GGCCAGCCGCTCCCGCAGCGGATGCGCGGCGGTCAGCTCGTCCAGCTCGGCGACCAGCAGCTCCGGCCGCCCGGTCCGCAGTTCCGCCTCGATCCGGTCCTCCTGCGCGGTCAGCCGCAGCTCGGCCAGCCGGGCCGCGGCGGTCGCCGCGTACGGGGCGTCGGTGACCTCGGCCAGTGCCGGGCCCCGCCACAGCGCCAGCGCGTCGCGCAGTGTCGTGAGCGCCTCCCGCGCGTTCCCGTCCCGCAGCGCCTCCCGACCCTGCCGGGCCAGCCGCTCGAAACACCCGGCGTCCACGTCGTCGGGGTCGAGGTCGAGCCGGTAGCCGGCCGGACCGCTGCGCACCCCCAGCCCGGGCACGGCCCGGCGCAGCCGGGACACCAGCGTCTGCACCGCGTTTGCGGTGTCGGCGGGCGGTGCGTCCCCCCAGAGCGCCTCGGACAGCGCGGACAGGCTCACCGGGCGACCCGGGTCCAGGGCGAGCCGGATCAGCAGCGCCCGCAGCCGCGCCCCGGCGACGACGACGGACCGCTCGCCGTCGCGGACCTCAAGCGGCCCGAGGATCCCCACCCGCACGCTGCCACTTTCTCATCCACGTGCACCGCCCGAGCGATCAGGCACCACGACGCAGGTGGAGGGCGACGCCGAGGCCGCTCTCAGTCCGGCGGGGCGAACACCTGCGTGAAGATGACGACGAGCGAGGCCACCGAGATCGTCAGGGCACCGAGCGCCACGTCGACCGCGAGCGCCAGCACGAGCCCGACGAGCGCCAGACCCAGGCCGGCGAACACCACGCCGCGCTGTCTCCTGGTGAGGCGGGACCACGCCGCCCGCTGCCGCGCCATGCCGTCACGGTGCCACGGCCGGACACGTTCCGCAGCGCGGGCCGGGCCGAGCGGGACCGACCGCGTCAGTCGTCGCCGCGTACGCGGGCGTGCACCTCCATGTCGTGCCGACCGTCGGCGTGCACGGCCGCGCAGCGCCTGATGCCCTCCGGTCGGAAGCCGGCCTTGACGGCGACCCGGCAGGAGGCGAGATTGCGGGTCGAATGGTCGAGTTCGAGACGGTGGAAACCCACCTCACCGAGCGCCCAGTCGCTCACCGCCCGCAACGACCCGGAGGCCAGGCCCGCGCCACGCGCGGCCGGGACCACCCAGTAGGCGCACACCGCCACCCCGTCACCGAGGTCCATGCCACCCAGGACCATGCGTCCCAGCGCGTCACCGCCGCCGTACGTCATCGCCCAGCTCGCCGCCGCCTCCTGCCGCCACGCCCGGCGGTAGAACTCGAACCACTCGCGTACCTGCTCCTCGGAGGCGGGTCGGCGGGTGTGCCAGCGCCGGATCTCCGGATCCTGGTACGCGGCCAGGAAGGCCGCCGCGTCGGACGCCCGCCAGGGCCGCAGGACGAGGTCACCGCCGGCGGTGAGCGTCGGCTGCGGACCGACCGCGAGCGTGCCGGCGGGAATGGCCGGCGGTGTCGAAAGAGGAAACCTCACCCGCCCATCCTGCACGCGATCGGATCCTAGAATCGAGTGGTGAACCGCATCGACCGGGCGAGCCGGACGATCGCCGCAGCGCCCGCCGCGATCTACGACGCGCTCCTCGACCGAGAGGCGCTCGAGGCGTGGCTGCCGCCCGACGGCATGCGCGGGCGGATCGAACGGTGGGATCCCCGCCCCGGCGGCGGGTTCCGGATGGTGCTCACCTACCTCGACGCCAGCGACAGTCCGGGCAAGACGTCGGACGCGACAGACGTCGTCGACGTCGGGTTCGCCGACCTGGTGCGGCCGGCGCGGGTGGTGCAGACCGCGGTGTTCCGGGCCGACGACCCGGCGTACGCCGGCACCATGACGATGACCTGGCACCTCGCCGCGGCCGGCGACGGCACCGAGGTGACGGTGACCGCGACCGGCGTGCCGTCCGGCATCGACCAGGCCGTCCACGAGGAGGGCATCGCATCCTCGCTGGCGAACCTCGCCTCGTACGTCGAGCCCGGCGACTGACCCTCGTTCGTCACCGAAGACACCTGGCCCGCCTGTCCGCCCGGACGGACCGGTACCGTCGGGGCGTGGCAGCGGTGGCGGCGGGGGTCTTTCGTCGGACCCCTCGCGAACGGTCCGACCAGCGCCTCGCGTGGGAGCGCACCGATCAGGCGTTCTTCGCCGCGGGCGCGTGCCACATCCTGGCCTGGGTGTGCCGGGACGCCTACCCGGACCGGCCGGTCGGGCTCGCCGGGCTGCGCTTCAGCGACGACCCGCAGGTCTGGCACGTGTACGCGACCTGGGCGGGGTGGGCGTTCGACCACTCCGGCTGGCATCCGGAGGCGGACCTGCTGGCGGCGAACCGCGACTTCGAGAGCCGGCCACTGGAGGCCGTCGCGCTCCCTGCCGACCTGGCCGAGTTCTGCGCGGCGCACCACAGCCGCATGCCGCACCGCTACTGGGCGGATCCGCTGCCGCGCGCCCGCGCCTACCTGACCCGGCACACGCCGCCGTGGGCGTAGTGGTTCGCTGCTATTCGCCCGACGGCAGCGGCTGCCGAGCGGCGCACGTGCCACTCCGTGACGCCGCGGTAGTTGGTGGCCAGTCCGACACCGACGAGGCCCATGAACAGCGTGATCAGGACACCCGCGACGACCCGCCAGGTTTCCATCCGGCCTCCTTCTCGCTCCACCACCGCGCAAACCCGGTGACGGCACGATCGTGGATCCGGGATGCTGCGGGCATGACCATCATCAGCTCCAACCCCGAGGGCGTGCACTCCACCCCGGGCTACCACCACGTCACGGTCGTCCCGGCCGGTCGCACCGCCTACCTCGCCGGCCAGTGCCCGTTGGACGCCGACGGCGTCCTGGCAGGCCCCGGTGACGTCGAGGCCCAGGTGGACCAGGTGGCCAGGAACGCGTTGGCCGCCCTCGGATCGGTCGGCGCCGGTCCCGAGCACGTCGTGCGTACCGTCATCTACGTCGTCAGCGCCGACCAGACCGTGCTGGCCCAGGTGTGGCGACGGTTCCTGGCCTCCCCGCTGGCGGCCGCGTTCACGACCGCCAGCACGCTGGTCGGCGTGGCCCAGCTCGGTTTCACCGGACAGTTGGTCGAGCTGGACGTCACCGCGGCGCTGCCCGAGCCGTCGTAGGTCGGGTGTTGCGGTCAGCGCGCGGGCACCGGCGCCGGTGTGCCGTTCACGCAGCTCTCGACGAACAGGTCCTCGCCCTCCTCGGCCAGGGCGGCATCCGCCCCGTCGGTCCCGACGTGCGGCACCTCGGGGCTGTTCCGTCCACCGTAGAGGTGCTGGTAGGCCCCGAGGCATTCCTCCCGATCGCCGGGGGTGCCCCGGCCCTGGCTCTGCTTGACGGCATGCAGGTCGGCTCCCCGCTGAGCCATCCTGCGCAGGTAGTCCGCCTGCTCCTCAGGGGTCGCGCTGCTGCTGCACGCGGCGAGGAGAATCGCGAGAGGCAGCGACAGGGCCACTGCCGCACAGCGCTTGTCCACCGGGCGCAGGCTATCAATCCGCGCCCACCTCGGCTGCGCGCTGCGCGAGGCGCTGGTCGTCAGCGGACCGGCGCGGGGCCGGATGTGGGCCGACGACACCGCCAACGATGGCGGTTACCAGCCGCTGCACGACGAGGACGGCACGCCGCTCGGCTTCGCCAGGTGGTACCGGCGCTGGTTGGACGAGGCCGAGCGCCAGGCGCTCCCCGTCGACCGCGCCCAGAGGATCGGGCGGGGCGTCGCCGGTCCGCGTGCCGCCCCTATCATCGGCCGATGCCACGTCTTCGTCCGACGCTTCTCGCCGCTGCCGTACTCGTGGCCGTGTCCGGCTGCCAGGGCGGCCACTCCTCGCCGCAGCCGTCGACCGCCAGCAGCGCCGCCCCCGCCGCGGCCGCCTCGTATCCCGCTCTGGAGGGCGTCGAACTCGCGGCCTGGGTGTGCGGGCAGGTCGACCGGGCGGTGAAGGACGGCGCCCATGGCGATCCGGCGGTGATGCGGCCGATCGCCGAGGCGGCGAAGCAGGCCGGCGTCGACGGCTTCACCTTCAAGGGGTCCGTGCTGCTGGCCAAGGTCGACCTGGTGGCGGCACGTCAGGCGACGGATCCGGGCGTGGCGATCGAACTGCAGAACAACGCCATGGACCTCAGCTGGACGTGCCGCGGCGCCGCCCAACGCCCCGGGTGGCCGAGCGCCATCGCCCCCGCGGCCAGGTGACCTCCGGCGCACGACGGGCATCCTGCGGCACGTCGACCTGGGACACTGTCGGGCTGTGACAGCACCTGAGATCACCGCCGCCACGGCGGAGGACCGAGGCCGGGTCATCACCTCGCTTGTCGCCGCGTTCACCGAGGATCCGGTCCTGCGCTTCCTGTTCCCCGACGATGCCACCTACCCGACCCACGCCGGCGCCTTCTTCGGGCATCTCTTCGACAAGCGGCTGCCCAGGGGGACGATCTGGACGGTCGGGCACGGCACGTCGGTCGCCATCTGGGAACCACCCGGGGCCGACGGCGACCGGCCGGACGACGACCTCGCCGACCGGCTTCCCGCCGACGAGCTACGCCGCGTCCGCGCGTACGACCGGGCGGTGCACGCCGCCCTGCCCGCCGGCCCCTTCTGGTATCTCGGGGTGTTGGGCACGCACCCGGACCACGCCGGCCGCAGGTGGGGTCACGCCGTCATGCGGGCGGGACTGGAGCGGGCCGCCGCCGACGGGCTGCCGGCGGTCCTGGAGACGAGCAACCCCGACAACGTCGAGGTGTACCGGCGCGCCGGCTGGGAGGTCCTGCACCGCTTCGTGGAACCCGTGCCGACCTGGGTCATGCGGCAGGGACCCCGCCGACCGTGACGCCGGATGGCATCATCGGCTCATGTCGCTCTGGGGGACCGTCTGGGGCGTCGGGTTGCCGGTGATCGTCGTCGGCGGGGCGGTGGCCGCGGTGTGCGTCGCCGCCTCCGAGCCACCCGACCGGTTCTCCCGGCCGCACGGCTGGCAGTGGGCGTGGGTCGGGCTGTGGATCATGACCGCCGGTGACGCGGCGTTCGGCGACGACAGGTCGTCGTTCGAGCGGGGCTGGAAGGGGGCCACCGCGCTTCTCGTCGCGGTCGCCGTCGCGGTCGCCGTGTGGCGCCACCACCGGTGGCGCAAGCGTGTCCGGGGTGCTCGTGCCTGAAGCCGTCGACGCCGTCGAGCGACGCGGGCCGGCGCGTCCGGGACGCCGACGCCGGTGGCCGCTGTGGATCGTCGTGGCCGGCGCCTGCTTTCTCGGCGTGCTCAGGCTGACAGGCCCCGCGCAGACGCCCGCCCAACGATACGTGTCCCAGGTCGACGTGCGCGGATACGAGCGAGTCCACGACTACCTCGATTCGGGCACGGTACCCGCCGTGGAACGTGCCGCGGTCGCGCTCTTCGTCGGGCCGCCCGAGGACGATGTCCTCGCCCGCGTGTCGGGGCCGGGGCTCGTCCTCACCGCCGGGCCGGGTGAGCCGGGCCCCGACGTCAGGGCGGTGGGTCGCGGTCGGTGGCACGGTTGTTTCGTGCACGTCGACAGGTGGACGACGGGCGACCCGCCGCTGTCGTACCACCCGCTGGACGCCGGGCAGGTGGCGGCGTTGCGGGCGGGCCGACTGTCGGTGCTGTCCGTCGCCGTGGGGTGCGGCAGCGGTTAGGCGCCCCCGCCGGGCGTTCAGTCCCACCAGAACGACCAGTGGTCGGCGGGTGCCTGCTCGCGGGCGACGTCGTGCACCTCCCCGAGCATCTGCGACAGGTCGTCACAGTAGGACCACTGCTCGATCGCGCAGGACGCGGCGGTGAGGGCGTCACGCGGCGGGCGGGTGACGGCCAACTCCAGGCTGTCGCCACGGCAGTGGTACAGCTCCGCACCCCAGGCGTCCTCCCAGTGACGAAGCACGAACACGTGGTCGGCGTAGCGCAGCCCGGGGTGCGACGGACCGCCCATCCAGTTGTTCATGATGAGCAGCAGGCCCGGCACCAGGGCGAACACCTCGTGACCGGCCGCCGCCGGCACCAGCAGCACCTCCGTGGGCGGATACCGCTCCGTCTGGCGGCGGATGCCGGGCGGAACCTCCCGGAGCGGGCCGGTCGCCTCGGCCACCCGCCCCGGGTCGAATGCGGCCCGGTCCTCCTCGTGCCACGCCGCGACCTGCGGGTCGGAGGGATCGCCGTCGCCGAGGGTCCACTCCAGCTTGGACCGGACGATCAGCGCCATCCGCTCCGCCGGGTCGACCGTGCGCAGGGCGGCCAGCCAGTCGGGCCCCTGGCGCCGGTGACACCAGCCGTACGTCCCCTCGGCCGCGCTGCCAGCCGTCCAGCCCAGCACCGGCCAGAGACCCGTACGACGATGCTCGGCCCGCAACGCCCGCCAGACCCGGTCGTGCTCGCCCGCCGGAAAGGTCCCACTGACCAGCGGCACACCGGTCACGGTCTCGGCGCGCTCGATGCCATCCAGCCGGTTGAGCAAGGTCTCCACAAAGTGATCATCACAGCCACGCGGTCCTCGGGCCCACCGGTTTCGGGCCGTCGGAGACAATGCCGTCGTGCTGCTGTCCCGCGCCGCCCGATTCGCCGATCTTCGGATCGAAGGGCTGCCGTTCCACCTCGACGACTCCGCGCACGACCGCATGTGTGCCGCCGCCGACGCCTTGCGGACGACCGGATCGGGCGTAGAGCCGGCGTGGGAGTCGTACGCACACGAGCACGCGCCGCCGCCGACGACGGCCGGCGTCCGGACGTTGGTGCTGTCGGCGACGGTGTCCCTGGCCGACACCGGCGAGGACTGGCTGGAGCTCGCACTGACGCTTGCCTTCGACGCACCGTCGTTGCTCGAAGTGGCCGCGGCGGTCGAGGTGGCCTGCTGGTGCCCGGATGATCACAACATGCACACCGTCGAACGGCGGGAGTGGGTGGCGGGCAGCGGCCCTGCGCTGGCTCGGTCCTTCACCGCCGCCACCGGAGAGATCACCCGATGGCTGGCGACGGGGCCACACGATCCCCACCGTTGGCGGGACGGAGCAGGACTACCCGGGCCCGCGACGTGGAAGGCGGCACACGTCCCCGGATCACGACCTCGGCCGTCCGATCCGTAGTTCCCGAGACGTCAGCGGAGCGAGGATGTCGCTCCGGATCCTGTGTGGTGCGTCCGGTCGCCACAGGTTCTGGCGGGGATCAGTCGGTCTCGAGGCAGAGGCAGAACGGATGACCGGCCGGGTCGAACATGACGCGGACGTTCTCCCGGGGTTGGTGATCGGCCACCCTCGCCCCGAGAGCGACCGCCTCGGCCTGCGCGTCGTCGAGGTCACCGACCTGGAAGTCGATGTGTGCCATCGGGCGCTGGTCGCCGTCGGCGGGTGGCCAGACCGGCGGCGTGTAGCCGTCGGCCTGCTGGAAGACGAAGAACGCCCCGCCCGGCGTCCCCATCACCGTCGTGCCCGGTTCCTCGTGCACGATCGGCCATTCGAGGAGCTGGTGATAGAAGCGTGCGAGGGCTGGCGGATCTGGAGCCTCGATGGCAAGACCCCACCACATTCCTGTCGCTCGTGATCGCATCCCGCCTCCCTAACACATCGAGCCGATCCTGGCGACGTGCCTGACCAGGGAGGACGGCTGGTGGGGCGGGCGGGGTTCGAACCCGCGACCGAGGGATTACGAGATCAAAATGGGCGACCTGTCGAGCTGCCCATATGGCCTTCTAGCAGCGAAGACACCTCTCGGCACCTCTCATCACTTCCCCGCTGTCCGCCGGCCTCTTGCGGACCGAGTGCGGACCGCTCACCAGCGAGCTGCGGCCTCCCGCGCTTGCTGCTCCACCATGTCTCGATGGGCGGCCCACGTCGTCGCATCCGACGGCGGCATGTTGGTCGACGTGCTGAGAAGGCCGACCGAGCCATCGATTAGCTCTCGGACGATGTCGGCGTGACCAGCATGGCGCTGCGTCTCAGCAGTCATGTGGACCAAGATCTGATGCAGCGTCACCTCGCCGCCATCGCCCCACCACGGCACCCGGCCGACCGCGTCCAGCGGCAGCGCCTCGATCGTCGCATCCGCGTGGGCCCAGGCCTGGCGGTATAGAGCGACGATGGACTCGCGCGACTCTGTCGGCAGTGCCCACGCCTCCCAAGCCTGCTCGTCCTCCGGCCACCGTGCCACGGCGTCACTTGGGCGCCCGAAGGTTTCGCCGAAGTACCCGAACTCGCCACGTGCCAAGTGCTTGACCAGCCCCAGAAGGTTGGTCCCGGTGGACGTCAACGGGCGCCGGACGTCGTACTCGGTCAGCCCTTCGAGCTTCCACAACATCGCGCCGCGAGCCCCTTGCAGGTAGTCGCGCAGGTCTGCCTTGGGGTCGGAGATCGTCATGGGCGGAAATCATGCCAGGGCCCAGCAGACCACGCCGTCCGTGACTGCCCCCCACGGTGCCGCCCCTTGTCGCTGGCCGATTGCACGCTGGACCTGTCCTGCTTCCTCAACGCGATTGACTGAACGAGCTAGTCACTCTGCCCCGAATCGCTGCTGTCGCCTACAAGCGGATCTCCTCGTCGGGCAGTCGCCAGACCCGTCCAGCCTCTCCGGACGGGGACAAGGTGGAGCGCCCTACCGGAGGAGTCTCAATGGCGGCTGTCAAGTGGGCTGTGCGGTGGTGGGTCTCCTCGGTCGGGCAGACTTGTTTCTGCCCGACGGTTCTCGGTTGGGGTCAAGGCTCGCCGAAGGCGACCGCGTAGTGGCTTGGCCTTGACCTGGCCGGGGTTCTCGGGCAGCCCTTGAGGTGCCCGGCCGAGGAGACCCGTTGCGGTCTCCGAGGGAGGGTCGGGGTGCGGGGCGGCGCCCCGCTGAGGGTGGACGGAGGAGATGATCCATTCGTGAAGAGCCTTACGGAACTTGCTCTCGACCTCTGCTCTGACCTTGAACATCCGGAGCGACCGGGCAGTCACATCAACGACGCCACGCGGGACTTCATCGAGGTGCTGACCTTCGCGGACGCTGACACGATCATGGCGATGATCCGCGAGACGATCCCGGACCTCACCGGGGATCTTCCGGTCTGGGCGAGGAACCTCGCCTATCGCCTGGCCTGCCTTCAGCGCCCCCACGACGCTGAACTGCTTCGCGCGGCCGGCGCAGACCTCTACTGTCACGGGCCGGACTGGGACGCTCACGCCGGAGAACTCCGGCGTCGAGCCGATGAGCTCGACAACGCCTCCCCCGGCTGACCGTCGCCGGCCAGGGTCAGGAAACTCGCGCAGGCCCACCTGGGAGCCGTGGATGGCGGTTGGGGTTGGAAAGCAGCGGTTATCCCGCAGCAGGGCCCACAGCACGTCGACGCGGCGGCGGGCGACTGCGATCAACGCTTGCTGGTGCTTGCGTCCCTCGGCGCGTTTGCGCTGGTAGTAGTCCCGGTTCGGGCCGTTGGCCGCGCTGCGCGTGCGGCGGGTGGATCTGGTGAAGCGCCGGCTACTGGTGGCGGAGTCGGTGACCGAGGTCAACGGTCGGGCGGTGTTCGGCACGCCGAAGACGCACCAACGCCGGTCGGTGCCACTCCCCCGGTTCCTGGTCGAGCCGATCGCCGCGCAGATCGCCGGCCGCTCCGGTGACGAACTGGTGTTCACCTCTCCCGGTGGCGAGGTGTTGCGAAACAACAACTTCCGTCGTCGGGTCTTCGACCGGGCTGCTGTGTCGGTCGGGCTTGCGGGCCTGACGCCGCACCAGCTGCGGCACACGGCGGCCAGTCTGGCGGTGGCGGAGGGCGCCAACGTGAAGGCGGTGCAGCGGATGCTCGGGCACGCTTCGGCGGCCATGGCGTTGGACGTGTACGCGGACCTGTTCGAGGACGACCTGGACCAGGTGGCGGATCGCCTCGACCGGGCGGCGGGTCGTGCTGCTGCGGACTCAGTGCGGACTGACTGCGTCGGACCGGACCTCGACGCGATCGCACCAAGCCGCCGTCAGCACGGTTAACCAGGGAAAACAGATGGTGGGGCGGGCGGGGTTCGAACCCGCGACCGAGGGATTATGAGTCCCCTGCTCTAACCGGCTGAGCTACCGCCCCGTCACCGCGCCGGATCGTAACCCGCCGATCGATCCCCGGGCACCACCGCCCCGGCGACGCCGCCACCGCGACGCCCACGATGGGCAACGCGAGAATAACAGCGCGCAGCGACACGTCGGTTCAGCGGCGCAACTGCTCCAGCACCGCCCCGGCGGTCCGCCACCCGCTGGCCAGCGCGCCCTGGATGGACGGGCTGTCCCGGTGGTCGCCGGCCACGTACAGCCCGTCGCCGAGCGCGACCGGTTTGCGCAGCCGCCCCTGCGGTGGCGGGGCGGCCGGCAACGCGTCGGGCACCGTGATGGTGGTGAGGTGGGTCCAGTCCGCGGTGGAGCGGCCGTAGAGGCGTTCCAGCTCGGTCCGGACCACCCGCTCGGGCGGGGGCTGCGGGCCCACCACGGAGGTGGCGACCAGGTGCTGGCCGGCCGGTGCGTACGTGGGTGCGGCGTTGCTGAGCACCACCGTGTTGGCGATCATCTCCCGCCGGTCGCCGTCGAGCAGCAGGATCGGCTCGTCCAGCGGCGGCGCGTCGGTGCGGTGGTAGTAGGTGGTGTAGGCGTGCATGCGTACCCGGCTGATCGTGGGCAGCAGCGTGGTCGCCGCCGGCGGGTCGGCGGCGACCACGACGGCGCGGCAGGTGATCTGACCGGCCTCGGTGCGGACCCGTCCGGGCGCGACCTCGGTGACCGGGGTGCGCAGCGCGATCAGCTCGGCGGGCAGCGGGGCGGCGACGGCGCGGGGCAGCGCGCCCATTCCGCGCGCGGGCAGCCCGATCCGGCCGCGGGCGAAGGAGCGCAGGATGACCGCGAAGACGTGGCTGGAGGTCGCCAGCTCGCGGTCGAGCAGGACGCCGGAGAGGAACGGCCGGAGCAGTTCCTCGATGATCGCGTCGGAGAGGCCGGCCCGGCGCAACGCCGTCTCGGTGCTGGTCTCGGGCGCGGTGAGCAGCCGCCCGACCGGGAGGCCGGCACAGCCGGCGGCGAGCGCGGCCAGGCGCAGCCGGTCGCGCAGCGAGCCGACGCCGGCGGTGAGCGCGCCGGGCGCGCCGGTCGGCTCGCGCAGCGGGTTGACCAGTCGTGCCAGCTTGTCGCCCCGGCGGACCAGCACCCCGGAGGTGAACCAGCCCATCTCCAGTGTGCCCAGGTCGACCAGGCCGCCGAGCCGGGGGTAGGCGGTGTTGAGCACCTGGAACCCCCGGTCCAGCAGGAACCCGTCGACCTCGTCGGTGGCGACCCGACCGCCGAGCCGGTCGGCGCTCTCCAGCAGCCGCCAGGGCACGCCTGCGCGGTGCAGCCGGCGGGCGGCGGCGAGACCGGCCAGGCCGCCGCCGACGATCACGACGTCGGTGTCAGGCACGGTCCACCCCCGCCCCGACCCGGTCGCCCTCGCGGTGCGACCGGGACAACCGGCTCGGCCACCAGACCTTCGGCCCGATGTCGTACGCGAGCGCGGGCACCAGCAGCGAGCGGACCACGATGGTGTCCAGCAGCACCCCGACGGCGACCGCCACGCCCAGCTCGACGAGCACCACCAGCGGCAGTACGGCGAGCGCGGAGAACGTGGCGGCGAGCACGATGCCGGCGGAGGTGATGACGCCGCCGGTGACCGCGAGGCCGGCCAGCACGCCGGCCCGGGTGCCGCGCCGCACCGACTCCTCGCGGACCCGGCTCATCAGGAAGATGTTGTAGTCGATGCCGAGCGCGACCAGGAAGACGAACGCGAACAGCGGGAACGACTGGTCCACGCCGGGGAAGTCGAAGACGTACCTGAACAGCAACGCGCAGAGGCCGAGCGTGGCCAGGAACGACAGCACCACGGTGGCGATCAGCAGCACCGGGGCGACCAGGGCGCGCAGCAGCAGCGCCAGGATGACCGCGATGACCAGCAGCACCACCGGGATGATCACGTTGCGGTCCCGGACGGAGGCGTCGGCGGTGTCCACGTTGATGGCGGTGAAGCCGCCGACCACGGCGTCCGCGCCGGGCACCGCGTGGACCGCCTCGCGCAGGTCGCGGATGGTCTGCTCGGCGCCGTTGCTGTCCGGCGGGTCGGCGAGCGTGACGTTGAGCTGCACCCGCCCGTCGACCACCTTGGGCGGCGCGTTCGGGTCGGGTGGCGCGTTCTCGCCGCGCTGGCCGAGCGGCACGACCGAGGCGACGCCCTCGACACCCTGCGCCACCTGGGCGACCCGTTGGGCGGCGGCCTGCTGGGTGAAGACGGTGGCCGGGCTGCCGGTGCCGGCCGGGAAGTGCCTGTCGATCACCTCCTGGCCGGCCACCGAGTCGGTGCGCTGGGTGAACAGCTGGGTCTGGCCGAGCGTGGTGGCGCCGAGCTGGGTCACCCCGATCGCGAGGGCGGCCAGCACCACGGCGGTGACGATCCAGACGGTACGCGCGCGGCGCGCCACGAAGCCGGCGATCCGCCCCCAGATGCCGTGCTCGGTGCGGGGGTCCGCGTCGTCGTGCCGGGGCCGCCGGGGCCAGAACGCCCATCGCCCACCGAGCACCAGCAGGGCGGGCAGGAACGTGAGCATGACGAGCAGCGTCGCGGCGATGCCGACGGCGCTGACCGGGCCGAGCGCCCGGTTGGAGTTCAGGCTGGACAGCAGCAGGCAGAGCAGGCTGACGATGACGGTGGCGCCGGAGGCGATGATGGCCGGGGCGGCGCCCTTCCAGGCGGCCTTCATCGCGTCCCACGGGCGCTCGTGCCGGTGCAGTTCCTCCCGGTAGCGGGCGATCAGCAGCAACGCGTAGTCGGTGCCGGCGCCGAAGACCAGCACGGTGAGGATGCCCTGCGCCTGCCCGTTGAGCTTGACCACGTCGTGGTCGGCCAGGAAGTAGACGACGACGGCGGCCAGCGAGTACGACATCCCGGCGGCCAGCAGCGGGAAGATCCAGAGCACCGGGCTGCGGTAGACGATCAGCAGGATGATCAGCACCACGACCAGGGTGACCAGCAGCAGCGGCCCGTCGATCGCGCTGAACACCTCGATCAGGTCGCCGAGCAGTCCGGCCGGGCCGGCCACGTCGACGGTGAGCCCGTCCCGGTCCGGGCCGGCGATGTTCCGCAACTCGTCGACGACGGCGCGGATCTGTTCGCCTTCGGCGCTGTCGATCGGGACGACCACCTGCACGGCCTGCTTGTCCTGGCTGACGATCGGCGGCGGCAGCGGACCGATGACGCCCGGCACCTGGGCGAAGCGCGCGGCCTCGGCCTGGATCCGCTGCTGGTCGGCGGGGGTGATGCCGCTGGTGCGCTCGTAGACCACGAGCGCCGGGGTGCTCTCCCGGTCGACGAATCCGCCGGCCAGGTCCTGTGCCCGGGTGGCCTCGGCGTCGGCGGGGAGGAAGGAGGCGTTGTCGTTGGTGGCGACCTCGCCGAGCTTGCCGGAGTAGGGGCCGGCGATGCCACCCACGACCAGCCAGCCGAGCACCACCGCCACCGCGACGAGCGTCGCGGTCCAGCGGCTGCGTCCTGCGGCCATCTCCACCACCCTCGAATCGACGCAACAATCGACGCAGCGGGAGTCTAAGTCGACCTCGACCATCCTGCCGGCCGACATGTCGCGCGCGGGCGGAAATCGGGCGGCTACCCGGCCCGGGAAACGAAGAACGCCCGCCGGCGGGGGCCGACGGGCGTGACGTGGAGCGAAGCTCCCCCGATTGGACTCGAACCAATAACCTGCCGGTTAACAGCCGGCTGCTCTGCCAATTGAGCTACAGGGGACCGTGCACCGCCCGACCCGGATCTCTCCGCGCCGTGCGACGGGGACAAGAGTACAGGACACCGGGGGGTGGTGCGCCAGGGGGTTACCGGACCCGACCGGACCGGTTGATCCAGGGCGGATTACGGGACAAATCGCTATCTCGGCACAGGGAGGTATGAGCGCGGAGCAGGATGGGTAGTTAAGGCACCGACAGAGGATGCAGGCGCGAGTGGGTCGCTTCCGCCGGAGCGCGGCGGAGATCGGCAGAGCGTCAGGTACGAAAGGAGCCGCCATGCGCGGAAAGATCATGTTCCTTGGCGGGCTGGCTGCGGGCTTCGTCCTGGGCGCCCGTGCCGGCCGGGAGAAGTACGAGGAGCTGGTGGTCCGCGGGCGCAAGGTGCTCGACCACCCGACCGTCCAGGAGGCGGCCGGCGTCGCGCAGGCCCAGGCGACCCGGCTCTACTCCGAGGGCAAGGACAAGCTGGGGCAGACCAAGATCGGCGAGAAGCTCGCCACCGGCAACGGCGGCAAGCAGGGGCTCTCCGACGCCGACAAGCCGTTCGCGGGCACGCCGGCCGCCGTCGGCAGCCGGACCAGCGCCAACGGTACGGGCTCGACCGGCGCGACCGGCTCGACCACGACCGGCACGAGCACCAAGCCGTCCAGCACGCTCTGACACCACCGGACAGCGGGCCGGTCGCCTTCGGGTGACCGGCCCGCTCCCGTGTGCCCGGACGCCGCCTCCCCCGCGCGTCACGCCGCCGTGACGCGGGTGTGGCACATTCTCCGTGGGGAGGTGATCACATGCCGATGGTCGGACCGGAGACGGTGGACCAGGCGCGGCTGCTGCGCCTGCTGCGCGACGACGGCCCCCGATCACGGGTCGAACTGGTCGACGTGCTGGGGTTGCCCCGGGCACGGTTCGCCGCCGAGGCCGACCGGCTGACCGAGCTGGGCCTGGTGGAGATTGCCGGACCGGCGGCGTCCCGCGGCGGCCGCCGCTCGTCGCTGCTGCGGGTCGGCGCGCAGGTGCGCTTCGGCGCGGTGCTCGTCGGCGACGGCCGGCTGCGGGTCGCGCTCACCGACGGCGAGTTGAACCTGCTGACCCGGCACGACGAGCCGGTGGACGTCCGGCTCGGCCCCGAGGCGGTGGTCGGCCGGACGGTCGAGCTGCTCGGCAAGCTGCGCGCCGAGGCCGGACTGGCCCGGCTGACCGGGGTCGGGGTCGCGCTGCCCGCGCCGGTCGCCGTCCGCGACGGCACACCCGTCTCCCCACCCGCCCTGCCCGGCTGGCACCACTTCCCGGTACGCGACACGCTCGCCGCCGAACTGGGCTGCCCGGTGCACGTCGACAACGACGCCAACGCGATGGCCCTCGGCGAGCGGCACGCCGGCACCGGCCGGCCGTTCGACGACTTCCTGTACGTCAAGCTCGGTGACGCCGTCGGCTGCGGGCTGGTGCTCGGCGGCGCGCTCTACCGGGGCGCGGCCAGCGGGGCCGGCGACATCGGGCACCTCCAGCTCACCGAGGACGGGCCGCTGTGCGGGTGCGGCAACACCGGTTGCGTCGAGGCGTACTGCGGGGATGCCGCCCTGGTGCGCGACGCGGTGGCGGCCGGGCGGGCCGGGCGCTCGACGGCGCTGGCGGACCGG